>NZ_JBEWSZ010000007.1 GCF_040537815.1 Mesorhizobium shangrilense | reverse complement strand
TCGTCGCAAGCTGTCCCGCCTACTTAGTGGACGTGTCCACCAACGTCCCGGAGAACAACGCGGGGCCACGCGTCTTGAGCAGGGTCAGAGAAGTGTAATCAAGGATCGACAACCCGCCATCGACCACAAGCGATTGACCGGTGATGAAGGACGCTTCCGCACTTGCGAGGAAGGCCACCGCCGCGGCGATCTCGTCGGGGGTTCCCATGCGATTGAAGACTCCTGGCGGCGTTTCCCACTCACCCGAACTATCCGTGCGTAACGCAGGTTCGCTTTCATCCAATGTGGTAGCGATCCAACCGGGGCTGACACAATTCGCTCGAATTCCGAATGGTGCGCCTTCGACCGCCAACGAACGTGTCAGCGCCTCTACCCCGGCCTTCGCAACGCCGTACAATCCCCAGTTTCCATGCAGTGTGGCTGTCGATGAGATGTTTACGATCGCACCGCCGCCGCAGTCGCGCATTGCGGGGAGCGCGTAAGAGGAGACGAAGTATGTCGAATCGAGGTTGGGGCCCCGCAACTTCGACCAGCGCAGGCCGGGCGGCTCATCGGCTTCGATGCCCGACCGGCGGGAGCCCACGCCGGCATTGTTGACCACGACGTCCAGTCTGCCCCATTGGGCAACCTTGTCCACCAATTCCGCCGCTGCCGCTTCGCTTGCCAGATCACATTGGAAGAAAGTAGCTCTTCCCCCCACGGACGCGATTTCCGCTTCCACTTCCGAACCCTTGGCGCTGTCGCGACCGACAAGAGCGAGCCTTGCGCCTTCCTTGGCGAAGTACCGCGCTATGCCACGTCCGATTCCGGAATTGCCTCCGGTGACGATCACGACCTTGTCTTGAAACCGCATCTCGCCCGCTCTCCTGTCTGGTAGTATAGAATTTTTCGGATACTCTAGCCGTTGCGAAGCCGAATTTTCGACACAGATGTCCTTCTCGCCAACATTGCCAGTGGCCCATCCAGGATGCCGTAAAACGTCAGCGTACGTTCAACATTTCGGCCGAGCCTCCGGGCCGAACCAGCCTCCTACAGCGTGCTCATAAGCCAAGGCTGCCCGAAACACCGTCGGATCGTCAAACGTCCTTCCCACGACCTGGATACCGGTCGGAACAGCCGTCTCGGCCCGTCCCGAGGGCAGCGACATCACAGGCGAATTGAAGAGCATGTTGAACTGATGCGTGAGCGACCAGCCATATTCCGGATCCGCCTTTTTCCCTTCGATCTTGAAGTTTTGGTCAAGCGGGTTGTGGTCCGCGGAAGGCGCTGGGATCGCTGCCGTAGGGCAGATGAAGATATCGTGGCTCTCCATCATCGGCCCGAAGCTCTGATACATCGCGTGCTGTGTCTCCCAGGACCTGGCTATGTCGTCGATCGCCAACGTCCTGGCGGACTGCGCCGCCGCCAGAGCATAGTCCGTCATGAGAGCCGCGCGCGTTTCCGCGTGCCACAGCGCCTGACGGCCGAAATGCATGGCGTTATACCACGCGGTGGCCGCCCTGTCGCAATCTGAGCTCCACCGGAGATCGACTTCTTCCACGATGCATCCGAGTTCCCTGAAAATATCGAGCGCCGCGAGCGTGTTTCGGCGCACCTCGGTCGCGATCTGGACATAGCCGAGATTCATCGACCAGGCGACGCGCAGCCCGTTCACCGGCTGTACCGCATCGGCCAGGCGAACCCTTTCGCGTAGCGAGTTGTGGTCGAGCGGATGGGGGCCGGAAACGATATTCTGGACCAGAGCAGCGTCGGCAACCGATCGCGCCAACGGCCCGCAGTGATTATAGGGATCGAAATTCGCTGGCGGCCCGTCCGGGTTCCGTCCCTTGGGCGGCTTGTAGCCTACCACGCCACAGCAACTCGCTGGGATACGGATCGATCCGCCGATATCGGTGCCCGTCGCTAGTACGGACGTCCCTGCCGCCAGCGACGCTGCCGAGCCGCCCGAGGAGCCACCTGGGCCATAGCCGGTGTTGAACGGGTTGCGGGTCTTTCCCCACATCCTGGTCTCGCAGGTCCCCGAGAGGCAGAATTCGGGCGTCGTGGTGCGGGCGTGAATGATGGCTCCGGCTGCAACCAGCCGATCGATTATCGGATCTGAGTGCTCGTCGACATTATCCGCGAAGAGCAATGATCCGTAGGTGGTTCGCTTGCCTGCCACCCGTTGGGCGTCCTTCACCGCCAAGGGGATTCCATCAAGCGGCCGGAGGTCGCGCGGATCAGACCGCATGTAGCGCTCTTCCGCTGCCTTGGCCTGCTGCAGGGCTTCATCAAAATAGGTGTCCGTGAAGGCGTTGATCGTCGGCTCGACCATCTCGGCGCGCCGGATTTGAGCCTCCACCAACTCGACGGGGGAAAGCTCCCGCTTTCTGTAAAGCTCGAGAGCCTCCGTCGCGGTCAGGTAGCAGATGTCGTCATTGTTCAAAGGATTAGCCTTCTCTTGGTCGTATCTGGATTGATTACTGATTGACGTCGGACGCATCTTTGCGCGGGTTGCTGCGTTGAGGCGGCTGATCCTGGAGCCATTCATGCGGAACTGCACCCACGTTCCCGCCTGCGAAGGTGCGGCCAGATGCGGAACCATCCGATACTTCTGACCTTCGTTGCTGCAACAGACGGGTCAGCCACTCTGGGTCCATCTGGGGTACCGACGCCAACAATAGATCCGTGTACGCCGGATGCGGTGGCGATAAGACGCTCGTTTTTGAACCTTGCTCGACGATTTCGCCTTTGTTCATCACGATGATCTGGTCCGAGATAGCGCTGACGGTTGCGATGTCGTGCGATATGAACACGTAGGATACGCTCAATTCCGCCTGGAGCCGCAGCAGAAGCTTCAGGATCTCCGCCTGAACGATCTGATCCAGGGAGGACGTGATCTCGTCGCAGATTATGATCTCTGGTTGAGCCGCGAGAGCGCGAGCAATGCACACCCGCTGCTTCTGGCCGCCCGACAACTCGCTCGGCAGACGGTCGATGTATCGCCCGCTTAGGTCGATCATTTCCAGGAGTTCGACAACCCGGCGGTCACGGATACGGCCCCGCATTCCGAAATACAATTCGAGCCGCCTGCCGATCGCGGTACGAACCGTTTGCCGTGGGTTCAGCGCAGCGTCGGGCGACTGATAGATGAGTTGGATGCGGCGGAGTTGATCTCGGTCTCTGTCTTTGACCGCAGGAGGAAGTTGGGTACCATTGAAGACCAATTTGCCGGCGAGCGGCGGCATCAGCCCCGCGATCACCCGCGCAAGCGTCGATTTACCGGATCCAGATTCCCCGACGATCGATAGAGTACGCCCGCGCTGCACATCCAGGCTCACATTGCGCAGTGCAAGCGGGTTACGGGGTCCGTAGCTCACACTTATCCCTTCGATCGCAAGCACATTGTCGCTGCTGGGCGCCTCAGGTTTATGGATCTTTCTCACCGCCCAAAGCGATTTGGTATACTCCTCGCGAGGAGAATCCAGGATGCCTCGCGTATTTGCCTCCTCCACGACGGCGCCGTTGCGGAGTACCACGATCCGATGCGCCATCTGCGATACGACCGCGAGGTCGTGAGTTATGAACAGCGCTGCTGTCTCATGCTGCTCCACGACATCGCGGATAGCGGAGAGCACCTCGACCTGAGTGGTGACATCGAGCGCCGTGGTAGGCTCGTCGAAGATGATGAGGCTTGGACGGCAAGACATCGCCATGGCCACCATGGCGCGCTGCAATTGTCCCCCGGAAACCTGATGCGGATAGCGCTTGCCGATCTCGGTCGGCTCCGGCAGCCGGAGCTTCTCGAACAGGTCGATCGCCCTGGCTTCCGCGGCTTTCCTGCTCAAGGACCCGCTGACCATCGCCGTCTCAACCACTTGGTCCATGAGGCGGTGAGCCGGATTGAAGGAGGCAGAAGCGCTCTGAGCGACGTAGGCGATGCGGGTGCCTCTGAGCTTCCGTCGTTGCCTTTCCTCGAGTTTCAGCAGGTCCACACCATCAAAGACGACCTCTCCCCTGTCGAACCGACATCCGGGGCGGGCGAAGCCCATGGCGGCGAGGCCAATCGTAGACTTGCCGGCGCCGGACTCGCCGACCAAGCCAACAACCTCGCCACGGCCTAGGGTGAGGCTTACGCCGTTCACGATTGGATGCCACTGATCGTTGCTTTGCCCGCTGATCACGAGATCGCGTATCTGGAGAAGTGTTCCGCCCTTGCGGGGCTCAGCGTCAGTGCTCATCGCGCAAGCCGCTCGCGGAATGCAGGAACCAGTCGACCACAAAGTTCACCGCGACCGTAAGCAGGGCGATGGCTCCGGCGGGGAGAAGCGGGGTAATGTCGCCATAAGATATCAGCGTGGCGCTCTCGCGCACCATGGAACCCCAATCCGCGGTGGGCGGCTGGATTCCAAGCCCTAGGAAAGACAGTGCCGAAAAGGTCAGGAAGACGAAGCAGAACCGCATGCCGAATTCGGCGATCAAAGTCGGCAGGATGTTTGGCAGTATCTCTCTGCTGACGATCCAGACCAGGTTCTCGCCGCGTAGTTTGGCATCTTCAACGTATTCCATCACGACGACATTCATGGCGACGGAGCGCGCGAGTCGGAAAACCTGGGTAGCGGTGAGAGCGGCGACAACCAGGATTAGGCAGGGGATGGAGTTTCCGAACACGGACAACAGGATCAGGACGAAGATCAACTGCGGCACCGCCATCAGGGCATCGACCAACCGGGACAACAACAGGTCAAATGTCTTGCCCCAAAGGGCCGCCAGGATGCCCAATGCGCCGCCTATAGCGAAGGCCAGGACTGTGGACAGAAGTGCGATCCCGATCGTGTTACGCGCGCCGTAGATCAAACGCGAGAGCAAGTCGCGGCCAAGCTGATCCGTGCCAAAGATGAATTTCTCGCTCCAGGGAGCATATGACTGCGAGGAGACGATCTCGCTCTCGCCGTAGGGAGCCAACACCGGCGCCAGGAGTGCGACCGAGACATAGAGCAAGACGACAATCACCCCGAACCACGCGGCAGGCGATGCTCTCTTCAAACCACGCGAGGCAGTCGCGAACAGGCCGCGTTGGTTCTGGACCCCGTCCGCGCGAGGCTCTGCATGATCATCGAGGGCTCTCATCGCGGATGCAGGAGCCTCGGGTTTGTGGCGATCGAGATGATGTCCGCGACCAGATTGAGCAGGATATAGGTTGCGGCGAAGATCAGCGTGCAGGCCTGCACCACGGGTATATCGCGTGCTCGCACGGCGTCGATTAACGCTCTGCCGATCCCCGGATAGACGAACACGACCTCCACGATCACCATGCCGACCACCAAATAGGCGAGGTTGAAGGCGATCACGTTGGCGATGGGCGCCCACGCATTCGGCAGCGCGTGCGCAATGACGATGCGAGCCGGAGACAACCCTTTCAATTGCGCCATTTCAATATAGGTGTTTGCAAGCAGCCCGATGATCGCCGCACGGGTCATGCGCATCATATGTGCGACGATGACCAGCGTAAGCGTCATAACGGGAAGGGCTATGTGAGGAAGACTCTCGAGGACCCCCATGTCTGGCCTGACATTGGACAGAGACTGAAAGAGCGGGATTTTGATCACCAGCAGCAGCATCAGAATGTAAGCGACAAAGAATTCCGGTACCGAGATCGTGGTCAGCGTCACGGCGTTGACGAAACGGTCGAACCAGCTGTTCCGGTACAAAGCTGCCGCGATCCCTAGGGCGAGCGCCAACGGCACGGCGACCAGGGCCGTAATCACGGCCAAAAACACTGTATTGCGCAGCCGCGGCCCGATAATGTCGACCACCAGCCTCTCACTACCCGGTCGAGAAGAAAACGACGCGCCGAAGTCGCCCCGCAGCGCGGCGCCGATCCATTCGACATAGCGTTGCGGGGCAGGTCTATCGAGGCCGATCTCCCGTTGGAAAGCGGCGACCGTTTGCGGCGTCGCGGACTGCCCGAGGGTAGTGTTGGCGAAGTCACCCGGCAGAAACTCGATGGCCGAAAAGATAAGGAGCGAGACGATGAAGAGGGTCAGGAACCCCAGCCCCAATCGCTCCGTAATCGTGCTCGCTACAGGATGCATGGCGTTCGCCATGGACGCACGCTGCCGGACTGACCGCATAAGACGCGACACCCGTTCAGTCCTCATGCTTTGATGTCTGGCGTAACATCGCGCGCCGGGAGGAAAGATCGAACTGAAGGGACCGAGTATGACAACGCCCTACCATATCTGGGCAGGCCCGACGGGAGTGGCGTCCGAGCTTATACCGAACAGGAATCTTGTCCGGACCTCCAGGCTCTTGGCGAGGGATTCTGCGACCTCAAGCGCCTTCACCAACTCGTTGCAACTGAAATAGGTCAGATAATGTTCTGCCAAGTCTGTTCGGTCGGCCCGCAACAACTCCCTCGCGGACGCGATGACAAGAGCGCTGGCTTGCAGCAGATCCGTCTCATAGGCTTCCCAAAGCTCTTTGACCTCGGGCAGGAAGGATTGGCTGTTGGCAAACATCAGGTTTTGCAATCTCTTGAATACCTGGGTCGCGGATCTGGTCGATTCTATACCTTGCGGGACCGCGGAGATCTCGTTACGCCGGTTGATCTCGCGGGTGTCGTAACAGCGCGCTGCTTCCCGGTCGGTCAGATAGCGGTGCATCCTGAATTCCTCGGGTATGCTCGTGACGCCCATGAAAACCGGTACGAAGGGCGCCGCGACGGCCCCCACTTGCGTGTGCCAAAGCAAGCGAAGCTGATTGTGGTCCGTCCTGACGAGAGGGACGACTTGACCATATCCGGCGGCGTCACCAGTCAGCCTTTCGGTACGAACGGCCCACATCACATCCTGGATCTTGATCTTTTCCCAGCCCGCCGCGCGGCGGGCCATTTCTTCTTCCATCCACAGCACCCCTGCCCATCTGCCTTTGCCGTCGCCATAAACGGCGTTCACATTGAAGGGTTGAGAGCGGGACGGATCATACCAGCCCCTCGACACTGCGAAGCTGATCAGATTGGTGGAGTAGAGATAATCGCGGCCTGACGGCTCGCCGACCGGCACGTCTCCAATATAGCCGGGCCTGGAAACGCGAATGCTATGGTCGTCTAGTCGCTCGGCGATCCAAAGTCCCTGTCCGCCTGCAAATTGAATGACGACCCACGCCTCGTCAGAGTCCGCGATGATATGCGAATTGCCGCCATAGGTGGTGTGGCCATGCTGGGCGATGAGATGGCCCACCAGTTCGACCCCTTCTCGGGCCGTTCTTGCCCTCTCCAGGACGATGCGGGAGAGGTCGCTGTAGTTGGGCCCGGTCTGGTTTTGGGGCGTCATCGCGATGAGTTCCGGCCTCGATGGAGACCAGATATCCCGCACCGCCACTCCGTATTCGTTCAGTCCCCCATTGGTCAGGGGCGCTGGCGTTCCCTTGTAATAACTATAGCTGACGCGGATGTGCCCAGCCGTCTCCTTGACCTGAGGTATATCCGTGATCAAACCCGGCATATCAGCGTCGGGCGTGACGCCGACTTTGATGAGCGTTCCGCTTTGATGAGCCTCTGGCTTCAGGATCTCAAGCCAGTGGCTGGAAGGCTCATCGCCGTATCCGCCCAGATACGCGATCCCATCGGCCGTCAGAGACTTGCCTATGTAGATGCCATAACTCACTTGGGACAGCCTTTGAAGGGAGCACAAGACATGCAGGAAACATAGCCGCCCAGCTTCCTGCACCCATCGTGAGGTTGCTTGTCAGCTACGAATGGATCGGCGCTCATACCAGCCACCAGCGCTCCGCAATGCGAGCACCGTCGAAGCGATTGGTCGTTGATAACGGCCCGTGCCCGATCGATGGCCCGCGAGCCATGACATAGCTCGCATAGGCAAATATCAGCGCTCCGCCGTCGTCCCGAACGATCTTCTGCATCTCCGTATACATGTCTCGGCGCTTGTTCGCGTCCATTTCGGCCGCTGCCGCAACGCGGAGATATTCGAAGCGTTGGTTCGTCCAGTACGTGTCGTTCCAGGCTGCTCCAGGCGAGTAACCCACCGCGAACATCTCACTGGTCATCGGGAATCCATCCCAGTACGCCGCGCAGAACGGCTTCTTCAGCCAGATGTTGTCCCAATACCCATCGTCCGGTTCGCGCACCACGTTGATTTCTATTCCGGACGCGCGAGCCTGCTCGGCATAGAGGACTGCCGCGTCGGTGGCACCGGGGAACGCTGCCTCGGCGGTATGAAGGTCGACGCTCAGCTTCTGAAGGCCGGCCTTCTTCAGGTGGAACTTGGCCTTGTCGGGGTCATAGGCAATCTGCTCGATGTTAGCGTGAAAAGTATAGGAAGGCCCAATCGGGGTATCGTTGCCGAGGCTCCCATGCCCCAGCAAAATTTTGTCCAGCATCTCCTGCCGGTTGATCGAATATTTCAATGCGAGGCGAACATCGACATTGTCGAAAGGAGCGACGTCGGTCCGCATCGGAAATGAATATTGCAGTGGGCCAGGAGTCTCATCGATAGTGATGTTCGGCTGCTTCTGCAGGAGGGCGACGGTTTTCAGATCCACCTCGTCCACTGCATGAACCTCACCCGAGACCAGCGCGTTCATTCGAGCGGTGGCGTCGCCGATGCAAAGCATTTCGACTTCGTCGGCAAAGGCACGGTCGTTTCGCCAGTATCTCGGGTTGCGCTCCAGATATGCCCGAACTCCCGGCTCGTATTCGCGCAATATGTAGCCACCCGTCCCATTTCGCGATTGCCAGTCGATCTTTTCACCGGCCGCGGGGTAGATGGTGAAGGCGGGAGTGTTCAGGTTGGCCGGGAGGTCGGCATTCGCCGCCTTGAGCGATATTACGACGCCATTTTTGCCGTCCCCGCTGACGTCGACCATCTGGTCGGCCAGCGGCTTGACGAAAGATGTCGAGTCGGGCGCTCGGTGGTGATTGATCGAGGCGATGACATCGGCGACTGACATCGGTCGTCCATCATGAAAGGTAACCCCGTCACGCAACTTGAATTTCCAGACCTTGGCGTCGGTGCTGTCCCATCTTTCGGCCAGTGCTGGACCAATCGTTCCGTCCGGCAGTATCTCGGTCAGCGTGCTGGTGAATGCGAAGGCCAGGTACCATTGAAAGGCGTTGGTAAGCAGCGCCGGATCGGTCGAATCGGTCGTCGACCCGTGCATCGAGCCGAGGATCATGCGCCCGCCGCGTTTGGGGGCTTCAGCGTAGGCGCTGGTTTTGAAGAGGCTCGTCAATCCGGCAGCCGCGGAAAACTGCAGCAGTCGCCGTCGGCTTAGTGAGAGCGATGAAGCCGGGGCATGTGCCATCTGACGAGTTCTCCTTGTTGAAAAGTATCTCACTCAGCTCTTGAGCGTATTCGCTGATGATTCCGAGATCCTGTTCGCCTGACAACGCAGCGAGATGCGTTGAATTTGCGCTACTTGCAGCTATGCTGCACAAAACAGCGAGGTGGGGTGGATGGGCGATTTTCTGGCGGAAAATTTGCGGCTTCTTTGTTCAGGATACCGGTCCGTCTCGGAAGCGTGCCGGGCGATGGACTTCAATCGCCAGCAATTCGCCCGCTATCTGGCCGGCACATCGCGGCCTTCGAACCATAACCTTCAGCGCATCGCGCGCGGACTGGGAATACGCATCGACGATCTGCTGAACACGAAGCAGGTACACAATCCAAATCCCGCGCCCCATGAACTGCCGTTTCGCAATTCCGTCGCCCGCATGATCGACAGAGCGTTTCCTGGCGACCTGCAGAAAATGCGGCAGCTCTTGGGCTACTACCACATGCACTTTCTGGTGCCGTATACCGCTGGATATGTGACGAGGTCGCTGACGCATATTTATGAAAGCCAAGGCAAGATATTGAGCCGGACGATAGAGAGGTCGTCCGGTTCCGCCGAAGCCGTGCCGCATCTGTCGAAGTACACAGGACTCGTGAGTTACCTCGGAAACTGCATCTTCATAATGGAGTTTGAGACCCTTTCAGGGGACTCGCTCGTCGAGTCGATGCTGTTCCCGTCCTACCGGAAAAGGCTCGATGTCCTAACCGGACTGACCTTCGGAGTGACCTCCCAGGTGCATCGGGAACCTTTTGCGTCGCCGATCGCATTAAAATATCTGGGGCATGTGATCAATTTGAAGGAGCAGATGCGATCTTGTGGATCCTACCCGATAGAAGACCGAAGGATAGATCCCAGAATTCGGCGCTATCTTCAATCTGGAAGATTCACCGGCACCTTAAGCTCCAGTCCCGCTTGATTGCTTCTCCATTTGCCCTGTCTCCGAGGTCATGGGCTCTCTACTCACGGGTTGCAGTGTGATCTTCAGACAGCTCACTGCGCCGAACTTCCTCTGAGGAGATCGCGCCCCTGTAAGCCGCCTTCACAGATTCTCGGCCGCGCGCAGTAAGATCATCGACAAGTCTAACCGGTTCTCGCAGTACCGTTTAGAGAGGTTCGCGAGCCAGTCACCAATACACTTGAGTTTACGGAAGAATCACTTCTGGTTTGAATTGCCGGCTCGCACCTCGAACTTGCATTTCGACGCAGAGTTGCCTCTTGTTCAGCTACTCTGACTTCAGCTACTCTGACTCCAACTACGATATTCCCACACGACAGCGCGTGGGCAGTGGCAGATTGGACGGGGCGACCAGCGATAGGCCTCGTCTATGGCGTCTCCGAATTGCGCGGTCGTCGTGCGATACGGGCGGGTTCCGTTGGGACCAGTCTCGCGGAATAGTAGCCTCGAGTCCGTCATCGACCGTCATGATGACAGGTATGAGCCCGGTGGAATCGGCACCTGGTTGTGAATCGGCGTGCAAAATTGACCCCATAAGCCGGGGAATCGGCGTCCAATTTTGACCCCCCTGATGCTTTTGATTTGCGACCATCAGCTCGTCGTGGCGAGCGGATGGTGTGGGGATGAAGTCGGTGGATACGATTGCCCGAGTTCGGCGCGCATTCCATGTGCAAGGATGGTCGCTCAAGCGGATTTGCCGCGAACTGCATGTGTCGCGGAACGCCGTCCGCAAGATTCTCAGATCCAATGAGACATCGTTCTCCTACGAACGCGAGCGGCAGCCCAAGCCGAAGATCGGTCCGTGGCAGGATCAGCTTGACGGGTTTTTGAATGGCAACCGTGGCAAGGCGGCGCGCGAGCAACTGACACTGATCCGGATCTACGAAGAGCTTTGCAGTCTCGGCTACGAGGGTGGCTATGACGCCGTCCGCCGCTACGCGAAGAGCTGGGCGAAGGCGCAGGGGTCGGCGACGGCGGACGCCTATGTGCCGCTGTTCTTCGCGCCGGGCGAGGCCTACCAGTTCGACTGGAGCCACGAGATCGTCCTGATCAACGGCGTGACAGTGACCGTGAAGGTCGCCCATGTCCGGCTCTGCCACAGCCGCATGATGTTCGTCAGGGCCTATCCGCGCGAGACGCAGGAGATGGTGTTCGACGCCCATGACAGGGCCTTTGCCTTCTTCGGCGGCGCCTGCACGCGCGGCATCTACGACAACATGAAGACGGCGGTGGAAACGATCTTTGTTGGCAAGGACCGCCAATACAATCGCCGCTTCCTGCAGATGTGCAGCCATTATCTGGTGCAGCCGGTCGCCTGCACGCCAGCGTCGGGCTGGGAGAAGGGTCAGGTCGAGAACCAGGTCGGGCTGGTGCGCGAGCGCTTCTTCACGCCCAGGCTGCGCTTCAAGACCTATGAGGAGCTGAACGCCTGGCTGCAGGACAAGTGCGTCGCCTACGCCAAGGCGCACCGTCACGTCGAGCAACCGGAACGAACGATCTGGAACGTGTTCGAGGAAGAGCGCGGCAAACTGGTCGAGTATCGCGGCCCCTTCGACGGATTCCACACGGTGCCGGCCTCGGTGTCGAAGACCTGCACGGTTCGCTTCGACACCAACAAATACTCGGTCCTATCGACGGCCGTCGGCCGCCCGGTCGAGATCCATGCCTATGCCGACAGGATCGTCATCCGCCAGGACGGCGTGGTCGTCGCCGAACATGCCCGCTCCTTCGGGCGGAACGAGACGGTCTACGATCCCTGGCATTACGTCCCTGTACTTGCCCGCAAGCCCGGTGCGCTGCGCAATGGCGCGCCATTCCGGGACTGGGCTCTGCCACCAGCGATGGAGCGTATCCGACGCCGATTAAAAGCGGCGCATGACGGCGATCGGCAGATGGTGTCGATCCTGGCCACGGTGTTGACCGACGGCATCGATGCCGTGGAGGCTGCCTGCCAGGACGCGCTCGATCAGAATGTCTGCTCATCCGCCGTCATCATCAACATCCTGGCGCGGCAGCGCGATCCGGCGCCGGCCGTCACCATTCTCACCCCGGACGCTCTTCGCCTGCAA
Source organism: Mesorhizobium shangrilense (assembly GCF_040537815.1). Lineage (NCBI taxonomy): Bacteria > Pseudomonadati > Pseudomonadota > Alphaproteobacteria > Hyphomicrobiales > Phyllobacteriaceae > Mesorhizobium > Mesorhizobium shangrilense. Next base: position 133,915 of record NZ_JBEWSZ010000007.1, on the reverse strand, counting down.
CACGAGCCGCAGGCCGACTGCGCCCGCTACGACAGACTCAGGAGGGCAAGCTGTTGGAACGCGCGCAGGTTCTGGAACTGATGGGGGCGCTGAAGCTCTACGGGATGCGCGGCGCCTATGACGAGGTCATGGCGACAGGCATCAAGCGCCAGCACGAGCCGCCGAGGATCGTCGGCGATCTTCTCTCGGCCGAGATCGCCGAGAAGCAGGCCCGCTCCATCAAATACCAGCTCACCGTCGCCAAGCTGCCGATCGCCAAGGACATCGATGAGTTCGACTTCGACGGCACGCCGGTCAACGAGGTGCTGGTCCGGGACCTTGCCAACGGCACCTTCGTCGCCGACCAGCGCAACGCCGTGCTCATCGGCGGCACCGGAACCGGCAAGTCGCATTTGGCAATCGCCATTGCCCGCGCCCTGATCCGCAACGGCTCACGTGGCCGCTTCTTCAACGTCATCGATCTCGTCAACCGGCTCGAGACCGAGCACCGCGCCGGCAAGCAGGGCCGTATCGCCGATTACCTCACCCGGCTCGACTTCGTCGTGCTCGATGAACTCGGCTATCTCCCGTTCGCGCAAGCCGGCGGGCAATTGCTCTTCCACCTGATCAGCAGGCTCTATGAACGGACCTCGATCATCGTCACCACCAACCTGGCGTTCGGAGAATGGCCCGCCGTCTTCGGCGACGCCAACATGACGACAGCGCTCCTCGACCGTCTCACCCATCATTGCGAGATCATCGAGACCGGAAACGAGTCCTGGCGCTTCAAGAGCCGCGCCTGATCACCCCAATCAAGCAGCCAAGCGCAATCCGCGCTCGCCCGGGCTGCGCAACCCTGACCAACTCCGCCCGGGCGAACGCTGACCGCCGCGCATTACATAAGGGGGGTCAAAATTGGACGCCGATCGAGGGTCAGTTTTGGGAGCCGTTTGACACGTTTGCGGCCCAGGTGGGGGCGTTGAAGCGCTATCGCAGCAAAGGCGAGCAGCGGGTGATTGTGGAGCGCGTCACGATCGAGAAGGGCGGGCAAGCCATCGTCGGCAACGTTGCCCATGGGGGTGGGGTGGGTCAAGAAAATGAACGGTAACCCCATGGACAAGGCGCACGCAGCGCCACGGTGCCGGGCGCGTAGCAAGCGTAGTGGAATTGGTTGCAAAGCGCCTGCCAAACGCGGACATAACGTCTGCCGATTTCACGGGGCTGGCGGTGGAGTGCCAACAGGATCAGGGCACGGGCTATACAAGCACGGCCGCTTTACTTGTGAGGCCATAGGTCAGCGTAGAGAAATTGCGGCGGTGATTGCGGAGGCGCGTCGGACGATCGGCAGTATGCGATAAGTGCATTTAGCGTGACGTCCATGTTTCATATTCTGTAGTATCTCGCGTCAATCGGCAAAGTCCTGCCGCATGATTGTGCCAAATATGCAACAGAAAGTAACGTTCCGGAAACCGCCGCTGGCAAACGCGAGGGTTCTTCATTAGAAGCTGCTATATTAATTTGTGATTTGGTGAGGGGGTTTTAAATGAAGTCGATCCTTCTAGCGGCAACCATGCTTGCTGGACTTGCGACCGGCGCCGTGGCGGCGGACGCTGTGGCCGAGGTCCCGGTGGCTTCAACATACAACTGGTCGGGAGCCTATGTCGGCGTTCATGCCGGTGGCGGCTGGGACCATGTCGATTTTGACTTCCTGCCCGCACCCAATCCTGCCAACCACAACGGCAGCGGCGCTCTTGGTGGCTTGCAGGTTGGCTACAACTTCCAGACCGACAATATCGTTTACGGCGTGGAAGCCGACATCTCGGCTGCCGACATCAACGGCTCCACGGAGTGCCCTAACCCGACTTTTACTTGCGGTTCCAAGGTAAGCATGCTCGGCTCCGTTCGCGGCAGGCTCGGGCTGGCTATGAATGATCTGCTGATCTATGGCACCGGCGGCTTGGGTTACGGGACCATCGACATCTATGACCGTAATTCTGGCGGCACAACGTTCGATACAAAGAAAACGAGAGCCGGATGGACCGTCGGCCTGGGCGCCGAATATGCGTTCGACCAGCATTGGACAGCCAAGGCGGAATACAAGTATTTCGATCTGGGTTCGGATGACTACCTGACTGATAGCCTTGTCCGCGCCAAAACACAGATACATACCGCCGTCGTCGGCCTGAATTACAAATTCTGATCACGGATCCATCCCAAACAACCCGATCGTCAGACAGTGCGACGAATAGACGGGTCCGAAATGCGAGCAAGGGCGTTCACAGCAGGGTGAGAATGAGGCCTTCAGCCTTTAATGTGCTACGTAGCTTTGTTTACGTGACCGCCGCCGCCACCAAATCAGACAGCCGACCACCGCGATCAGGGCCAGTATCAGGGCCTGCATCCGCTTGATCTGGGCGTCTCGATGCTTGGCTCGCTCTGCTATTGCAGGGAAACGCGCAATGGCGAGACTTTCGGCCGTTTGCTTCTCCTCCGCCGTAAGTTCTCGTGCGATCCGGTAGGCGACAATCCGCTCGTGTTTACGGAACTCTTCGCATTCGTTACACATGCCCCAATAGGCGCTGTAAATCGACCAAGCGCCGTGCTGAACCCGCCAAAACACAATCCCCGCCTCAATTGCGTCACGAGGCGTGCCCGCTCCGTCCAGGTAGTTTTCCACCAAGGCCAGTGCCGCCTCGTCGTCCAGATCCTTCGCCGTGATGCTCTTTAAAAGAGGGAAGGCGCGATTCTGGTCGCGAAGAATGCCCTTCCCCAATTTGAGTGCGGAGCTGAGGTAGTATGCGCAGTAATAGGGCAATTTATCGGATTCCGCCGATGCCATCGTCACGCATTCTTCGGCGGCATGGGCGGCACTTTTGAAGTCGCCACGACGGTCAGCTTGGAAAATTTCTTGCTGTAGCGGCTGTAATATCCCGCCAATCGACCGCATCGGCATTGGTAAGCGCAAGACAGATTATAAACGCCGCGACAAGGGCCACGGTCGGTTGTGACCCAAAGGCAAACCGCATCCTTATTATCGCCAGCGACGACCCCATCCGCCACCGAAACGGCCTCCACCAGCAACCAACCTGATGATCAGGAGAAGGACAATCGCGCCGATGGTGGCGTTCACGATCGAGCTGATCGTTCCGCTCCCGAGATGGATGCCCAAGCTGGGCAGCAGCCAGTCACCGATGAACGCGCCGATGATCCCGATGGCTATATCCCCGATCAGGCCATAACCGGCTCCGCGTACGATCTTCCCGGCCAGCCACCCGGCGATGAGGCCAACTACCAATATGACAATGATGCTCTCGTTCGACAGATGCATGGTGATCCTCCCGGGCTCGCTTTTTTGCTGCGCGATTGGCGCCCGCAAACGAGCGCGCTAGATCCATAGCCGATCCTCTATCCCCACGAAAGCCAACATCACGGGACCGAGCCCGCCCTGCGGCGCCGGCCCCGCCGCCCTATCGGACGGCGAGAGTTCTGCGCGGCAAAGATAGCCCTTAACGTGCGGTCCACCAGCTGCTGGCAGGGCCGGGCAGGATGGCCGGCAGGTCTGAATACGTTTCCCTGAAATGGGTTAGCGTGTCGCGCGATCGATTATAGCCAATGCTACGCCGACCAACCCGGCCATGTGCTGTCCACCATAGGTAAGCCGTTGCAGTAGTAGTCATCGACAAACCGCCCTGTGGACCTGTCGCGGCACCGCCATGTGAGGTTGTGATACTGGTCGTAGAATTGATCCCAAGCCACCCCATAGACCTGGGGAGTGTAGTAGGTCCCGCCACCATTTTTCGCGGCCGCGCCCGCCGCAGCTGCGACGCCCGCGACTGCTATCCCGGTTGCCACAGCATTGTCCGTTTGGATGAGTCTAGTGCACTTCTCCGCCGTCGCTCCCCGACGAACCAGAAGGGCTGCCACTCTGCTTCGATACTGCTCGTCAGCACTAGCAGCCAGTGCATGACATAGCGTCACGGTATTCATAGCCGTGAGATCACTGTTGGACACGATAGGACTTGTAGAGCAGCTGCTGATGCACAGAGCTGCGCTAACGACGAACGATATTTTTTTCATTTGATCTCCCCCGAGCAAGCAGTGGAGCAAATCAGTACCGAGGGTGTAGTTTTGTTTCGTCTGGACGATCGATTTATTTGTGCCAGCCAATGCAGAGGAGTACAGACTGCAGGGCACGGTATGGGCGGGGCATGTCCTTGAGGGAACTGAGCGGCGCGGTATCACCAGGCCTGCGGTCCCGAAGGAGGAGGGGACGTTCGACGATGAGACGGGGAATATGGCGGGTTGTATACTCGGCGGCCATGTTTATGTGCATTGCCACAGACGCTTTCGGGCAGCAGTCCTTCTCATGCTCAATTGGAGAACCGGCCTGCTTGGACTACGGGGCTGTCGTCTGTAAGAGCAATGCGACCTGCGTTTCAAAAGATGCGGTCTGCTTCGACTCGTATGCCTGCGACTATAACGGCTTCATTTGCAAATCGAAGTTCAATGATGCTGTCCGAGAGATTGATGACAAGGTGAGCCAATTCAATTCTCTCGTGGTCAATTTCAACGCCATGAAGGCCGATTTTGACACGCTCTCGAATTGCGTGAACAGGGCTACGACCCTTGAGGAAGCAAAAAGCTGCAGACCATAATGGGTTGGGTCACTAAAAGTGGCGTCTTCGCAATTGTGCAGAGCGGCCGTTTAGATTCGAGCGGATTGCTGCGCGTCCGCTGATGCTCCGGGGCTATGCAGTGGTGTCCTCCGCGATCCGGCTCAGCAACTCGGCGACATCGTCTGGTGCGGTCACCATGGCGTCGTGCCCCGTTCGCAGCTCGTGGTAGTCCTCGATATTAGCGGCTTGCGCGCTCTTTGGCTGGCCAAGTGGTTTGTCGCCGATGCAATTGATGTAGGTCCGTGGCACCCGTGGGAAGCCCGCACTCAGTTTGACCCGCTCCCTGAAGGTGCGGATCGGGTGCGCGGTAAGCCTTGGCATCACCCAACTCACGTCCTTCTCCTCCTTCAATCCGAGGAATTGCACAGTCGCCGCGCTGGCGGGGATGCGCCAGGAGCGACAAAACTTGGTCGATCTGGCGGTCTCTCCGAACGACTATATCGGCCAAACGAAGCGGGTTTTTTGCCCTATTGAAACCGCTGTCATCGGCTTCGGGGTCTGTTATGCGTCAACGAGACTGGCGATCCGGTAGGCGCGCCAGTGCTCACCGTCAAAGGGGTTCCCGCCTCGGAATACGCCAAGATTCTGAACAGTTGCGCTGGCGAATTCAGTGGCACGATCAAACCAGGCTGCTTCTTCGAGGTTGATGTGGTTATGAGAGGGCCAGCGGATATGACCGATCTCGAAGCGATAAAATTCTATCCCGCTTCACCATAGGCATCATCCAATCGGCAGCTTGCTTCCCAGAGAAAAATTCTCTGCATTAAATCTCAGTGGATCACTAGCCCTTTGGACACTCGGTCGGACGTTCTGTCTCGAAAGCGCGTCCTGTTTGACAATAAATGTGAACATTTGGGCGCGCTCGCTCCGTTGCGAGAAGGGCCTCACCTCACAAGGGCGGCCCGACAGCCTTCAGACGTGGGCCATCGGGCTGTCGGGCCTGACCAAAGCGATAGAGCACTCGGTTGGCTAGCAAAGCTGCGCTAGAGCTTGCCAGGTCGCCAGGCGCCATCGGGCATTTTTCGGGACCCTACTTCTTGCATTCGGTGGCTGCTTTCATCGCCGCCGTAGCTTCGGCCTCGGTTTTGTAAGATGTCTTGCCGACCATCATCACGGTCTTGCCGTCAGGCTTGATTTTGGCGACGGAACACGTCTTGTCACTTGCTTTCTGGGCGACGAAATATTCTGTCGCCGAAAGTGCGGGAGCGGTTGCGAGAATCACTAGAATCGCTGCGGAAAGAAGTTTCTTGTACATTTTTTATTTTCCTCCACTTGGCTCGTATCGGCCATGGACACTGTGACGAGGCGATCTGTCTGACGCTTTGCGGCAACATTACAGTTTGGTAACGTTATAGTCGGCCGACATGCCAGCGCCGCGCGCCTGTCTCTTGGGCGTTCCGGAACCAAAGTGTGCGAATGGGGTTTACCTCGGCGAAGGGGACCTATTTGGAGAACTCTCAATGAAAACAATAATTTTGGCCGCATTGGCGCTGAGCTTGGCCGCGCCTTCACTCGCTTCTGCAGCCGAGGGTGACTTGGTCATCCAGGCCCATCGACATCACCATCATCGCCAAAACAACAACGACGTGGTGATCAACGAGGACGGCCATCGCCTGCATCACCGCCACCACGGCCAGATTGCCTTCGATGATCATGGAAGACGGCATCACCGTTCAGATAGCGTCGTCGTCTCGACCCGTTATCACCACAGGGACCATCCAGTCGTTATCGAAAACAACGGCTAGTGATCAAAATCCCAAGTCCACCTCAACGCGCCGACGAACGCAGTGGCCCGCCACCGTGAGGTAGCGGGCCAAATGCGATAACGTGTCGTATTTCAGTAGCGGTAGTAGTGCCTGTGGTAGTAGTGCCTGTGGTGGTGGTACCGGTGGTGGTAGTAGTATCGGTGGTGATGCCGGTGGTGGTATCGGTAGTAGTACGGACGATATTGCGCCTCGTAATACGGGTCGTCGCCGTAATAACCGCCACCGTAATACATGCTGCCAATCAGTGCTCCGGCCACAATTCCGCTTGGGAAGGAGTCGTCATATCCGCCGTATCCCGGCCGATAGTAACCCCTGTACCGTTCATAATTGCCGCTTCCCCGAAAGTGGTGGCGCCATCTGACGCCATCCCGAATTTGGATAACACCAGGCTGAACACTTTGTGCCTTAGGCAAGAACATCGGTGCGGCATCAACCGAAACAGCGCTTGTTAGCGCAAAGGTTGATACTAAGGCGGCCGCCATGCAGGACAGGAACTTCATAGCCAAGTCCTCTCTGATTGGGGCACTATTTCTGCTTATCTAAAACGTCGTCGATGCGAAAGAGTTCCCCAGAATAAATATCAGATAGTTAGCTGAGGATGATTTTGACAATTGTCCTCGCGTTTTTTGCGCGGAAGCACTACGGAAGCACAAGAGATCGTACCAATTTCGATGCGCCCTCTGTGGAAAAAATGCCATTGAAGTCTGCTCGATGATGATGCGGTGACCGATGGCCGCCTTTTTCGGGACGGATAGGATGCTTCGGCTCATGAGATTGATGTGGTGGATGATGGGGGGCGCTATCGCCTTTCCCCGCGTTCCTCAGATTCGGAATTCCAGCACCGCTATATTGGATGATACTCCGACACTGTGAATCGGACGCCGCGTCGCAGCCACGACCAAACAGCGCAAATCCGCACAACATTTGGGCCACCGTGGACGGGACAGTCGGTCCCGCGTCCCGTCCTGCGGCCGGCGCTATGCTGACGCTCCTACGGCTGTCCTGCTCACCGCCCGCGGCGGGGGCGAATTTCCTTCGTCCTACGTGCGACATTCGTCCGCTGTCGCGGACGCCCGCAGGACTGCGGCTTATACGCCGTTCTTCCTTGGAGCGCCGCCGGCCGCCGGCGCTGAGGTCGACGAGACCTAAGGATGGATTTCGGAAGGATGCTATGGCGCTTGCAAGGACGACGGGAGAACACCATCTAAAGGTTGATAGCGAACAAGCTGGAAACGTCGGTTCGAGTCCGGCGGCCCCGACCAATCAGGGTTTCGTCTAGGGGTTAGGACGCCACACTTGATAAACGCCGCTCCCTTCCGGTCGAGCGGCGTTTTCGTATCTTCTGTAAAAAGCGAAGGAACGGCCCGCCTTGTGAAAGGGCGAGCCGTTCTTTTCGAATTTGTCATTCCCTGACGGCTGGGTAGGGTCAACTTGGCCTGCTGCCTGTCCGCTGAACCGGCAGCAGGCCAGAGAGACGCACTCCGGCGGGCTTTTTTTGCCCGACTTCGATAAACCACGGATGATCCTGCGATTGTAGGCCTATCTTCCAGCAGCCGAGATGTGCAACTCGGCTTAACGATCGATCTCACCGAACACGATGTCGAGCGAACCAATGATCGCAGAGACATCGGCGATCATGTGGCCCCGACACAAGAAATCCATTGCCTGCAGATGGGCGAAGGAGGGTGCTCGGATTTTGCACCGGTACGGAACATTGCTGCCATCGGAAATCAAATAAACGCCGAACTCACCCTTCGGTGCTTCGACCGCAGCGTATACCTGCCCGGCGGGCACGTGATGCCCTTCCGTGTAAAGTTTGAAATGATGGATCGTCGCTTCCATCGAGCGTTTCATCTCGGCACGCGACGGTGGCGTGATCTTTTGATTTGGAAGTGCGACCGGGCCCCGGCCTTCCGGCGACCGTAATTTTTCCAGGCATTGCTTCATGATCCGCACCGACTGGCGCATTTCCTCCATGCGGACGAGATAGCGGTCATAGCAGTCCCCGTTCTTGCCGATGGGAATGTCGAAATCCATCTCGGGGTAACATTCATATGGCTGCGCCTTGCGCAAATCCCAGGCCGCGCCCGATCCGCGTACCATCACGCCGGAGAAGCCCCAAGCCCAGGCATCGTGAAGACCGATCACGCCGATATCGACGTTGCGTTGCTTGAAGATGCGGTTGTCTGTGAGCAGCACTTCGAGATTGTCGCAGACCTTGAGGAACGGGTCACAGAAATCCCAGATGTCGTCCAGAAGCTTCGGAGGCAGATCCTGATGCACGCCGCCGACCCGGAAATAATTCGCGTGCATGCGGGCGCCGGAAGCGCGCTCGTAGAAGACCATCAGCTTCTCGCGTTCGGCAAAACCCCAGAGCGGCGGGGTCAGCGCGCCGATATCCATGGCTTGCGTCGTCACATTGAGAAGGTGCGACAGAAGTCGGCCGATTTCGCAAAAAAGGACACGGATGAGCTGTCCGCGTCGCGGAACCGATATTTCGAGCAGCTTCTCGACGGCGAGGCAGAATGCATGCTCCTGATTCATCGGCGCGACGTAGTCGAGCCGGTCGAAATAGGGCAGGGCCTGCAGATAGTTCTTGTGCTCTATGAGCTTCTCGGTCCCGCGATGCAGCAGGCCGATATGCGGATCGACGCGCTTGACGACCTCGCCATCGAGTTCAAGCACGAGCCGCAAGACACCATGCGCGGCCGGATGCTGCGGTCCGAAATTGATGGTGAAGTTGCGAATTGCGGCCTCGGCCATGGCAATCCTTCCGGCCTCGTAATTCGCAGTCGATCTCGAACGCCCGATGCAAAGTGCGGCGCCTGACCGGCGATCAAATCAAGTCGTCGTCTGGGCCATCGTTACCGATGAGCGACCACATGCGACGAATCCAGCCCGACCGCTGCCGACACCGACACGGCAGGTGGCGTCGCATCGATCGAACTTTGCAGGATATACCACTCTTCCGAGCTCGTTTGGGCAATCACGGCATCGACCTCCGATCTATTCCGGAGGCAAATCCTCGATGTCGATGACCGCTACGCTCGTGAAGTCTGGTCACACGAAATTGCCGGAGCCTGGGTTACATCTTGGGGAAGTTGCGCGCCCGGGGATTGAGCGTAAACTGGCGACGCCAGCCGAGTGCCAAAAGGACGGCGATTGTCGTCAGCATGCGCACGATCTTTCCGTTCCCGTTTGCTCGAAGGAGGATCATCTTGATGGCAACAAAGAGTATCCCTTAGTTGTGGCCCTCGGCTGCTACAGATGTGGCCAAATGGTGAAAGCCGTGCCTCGGAGCTGTTGCCTTGGACATGTAAATCGTGAGAGCGGTAATTTTGCTGGGGTAGTGTCTACAGGGATTGGCAGCAAGGTCCGATCCAACACGGTCGTTTTCGTCGCGACGATCGAATGGATTACCTCGATCAAGGGGCGGAATTTACCCCCGCAAAATTACCGGTCTCCCCCCGAGGATGGGCCGAACGCCTTGCCTGGAAACTCAGGCTCTGATGAGATAGCAGGGCTCCGAAAGCTCACGGCTTCGGAGCAGGTAAGGTACCGATCCGCATCGGCGCCACTCCATTCACCGCACGGGCGCCAACCGGCGCCCCCTTATCCCTCCACTTGGACTTCTTTCCATGCTCGTTGCGCAGATTAGCGACTTCCATGTCCATCCCGTTGGCCAAATGGTATATGCTGGCATCGACACCAATGCCATGACGCGGCGCGCCATTGCCACGATCGCTGCCCTGGACCCTGTTCCCGATTGCGTCCTCGTCACGGGCGATCTTGCCGATAGCGGGAGCCCGGACGAGTACGGTCTCGTGGTTGATATCTTGTCGCGCCTGGCAATGCCGGTATTCGTTATTCCGGGCAATCACGACCGGCGCGAGGCGATGCGCGATGGCCTCGCCGCGGCCTATCCCTATCTGCGCCAAGCTGAGGATTTTCTGCATTACGTTGTCGAGGATTTTCCAGTTCGGCTCATCGGCCTCGACACGGTGGTGCCGGAAAAGGTCGGCGGTGCTATCTGCGCCGCACGAGCGGCTTGGTTTGCCGATCGTCTCGCTGAAGGCGACGGTCGCCCGACGCTGGTCTTCATGCATCACCCACCCTTCGTTACCGGTGTCAGCGGGATGGACGCGACGATGTGCCGAACCGACAGCGCATTCGCGGGGCTTGTCGAAAGCCATCCTGAAATTGAATGCGTGGTCGCCGGCCATCACCATCGCCCCATCACCCGTCGCTGGGCCGGCACGGTCGGCTTCGTTGTGCCCGGAGTGGCGCATCAGCTGGCGCTTGATCTTCGCCCGGGCCAGCCCACCCGATTTATCCTCGAGCCTCCGGGCTTTGCGCTCCACGCCTGGTCGCCCGAGACCGGCTTGGTCTCGCATGTCGCGCCAATCGGCGACTACGGACCGAGTCGCGATTTTTAGCTTTATTCCGGTTGTCCGTGGAAGCTCGAGAAATGAGCCGCTACTGCTGGCCTCGGCGGAAGCGGAGGCCGGAACGCGCATCCAAACAGCGCCGTAGTGACGGTCCGGAGGCGGCGTAAATGCAACGGAAGCGCCGCGCCGGCTGTGCCGGCGTTCGCCCTCGCCTCGCCTGCAGCGCGAATAGCGCTGCTGGCTCGCCCAGGTTCGGTCATCGTCAATCACCAGATCACGCACGATCAGCACGGGAAGGAGCCGGTGAGCGACAGCGCAGGGTTCGGCGTCGTTTTGGCGTTCGGCCTATTGGTGCTCAACTGGCTGGCGATCCGCAATATCGGTGTTGTCGCCTGGCTGGCGAGCTTCTGATGCGCACGCCGTTCCACCCCCCGGTGCGAGGAACGGGAGAGCACCAAGGACGGGGACGAAATAGCAGGGCGGTACAACCCGCCCCAACCGAAGCCGCGTTCTCGACGACATGGTTACTGTGACAAGACGAACAGGGTATAAGGCTATCAGGCAGCAGACTGGTTGAGGAACGCCCCACCGTCATGAAGCCGATGAACGAAGAGCACCTCGCGGTTCTACGCAGGCACATGGTCGAGGTGATTGCAATCCAGGCCGACCTTGCAAGCGAAGAACTCGGCAAGGCGACGCTCGATGAGCGGGTGATGCCAGCGATGCGGCGGGTGCCGCGGCATCGCTTCGTGCCAGCCCCGTTTGCGCCTTATGCCTACGAGGACATGCCGCTGCCGATCGGCTTCGACAAAACCGTCTCGCAGCCCTTCATCGTCGCTCTCATGACCGATCTCCTTGCTCCCCAACCGCACGAGGCAGTGCTGGAGATCGGCACCGGCCTGGGCTACCAAGCCGCAATCCTCGCGGAACTCGCCGGGCAAGTTTGGAGCGTCGAAATCATCGAAGAATTCGCAAGCTATGCCGGGTCTCTCCTGCAGGGCCTCGGCTCCTCCAATGTCGGCATTCGTGTCGGAGACGGGTCTCGTGGCTGGCCTGAGCACGCCCCATTCGAGAAGATCCTGGTCACGGTGGCGGCTGAGCCGACGCCGCCGGCTTTGCTTGAGCAGCTCAAGCCAGGGGGACGCCTGGTTCTGCCTGTGGGATCTGAAAAAGTACAGTTGCTGACTGTCATCGACAAGGATGCGGCAGGGCAACTCAAGACTCGGAAACTCATCCCAGTTCGGTTCAGTCGGCTCGAAACGGTCTAATGAGGGGTGCGGCTGCGCGGAGCCGTGCTGGAAGATCAGGATAACGCGCGCCGCTTCGATCACACGGGCGCTGGATGGCATCGGTCGCGGCCGCTGGCGATCATGCCGGCGCGGTCGTATTGCGCGCGTCTCAAAGACCCTTATCCAGCCTACTGTGTGCCTACCAGAGGGCAAATGGGTCGCTCATCTGGGAAATGACGGCCAAAGGTTCAAGGAATTCGCACAGTGGCCAACACGTAGCGGGCAGGAGGTAACGATGGATCTCAAGGACAGGCGCCTCTGGTACGGCGTGGTAGCCGTGATCGTGGTATTGGTCGCGATTGCGTATGCGGCTGGTTGGTTTGGCGGCACACCGATACCAGCGCCACAGCAGTGAGAGCGATCGTCATTTTCGCTTGGAGGCAGCTGACTGCTCAGTCTCTAAAGGTCGAAGGAAGGGACACCTGATTGGCTGTTTCGCTGGTTCGGCTACGATCCTGACGACGCACAGCCTGGACCGCTTTTGAGATGGCTTCCGCTCAACTTGTTGGACGGACCGGTCCTTGGATCGCGCGCAATCCGCAACACTCCGCCATCGGGCCGGGTAACTTCGATAATGGTTTCGACACGGACAAACTGCGATCCTACTGAGTAGCCAGGCGCTAGGTCGTGCCGGAAGTCGTACACTGGAGCCACAAGGGCCTAACGACCGGGCGGAGAACTCCACATCAGCCCGGCCTTCGGCGGTTTCGAAGCTAAACTGCCACTCCCTCGATCCCGCTGCCCGGCCAGCAATGGAGCGGGCTACTCCAGCACAGACTCTGCCCGTCGATCACCTCGATCGCACGGACTCCAGACCAACATCGTCGAACAGCCGCGCGTTTGACCGCGTTCGCCAAATTAATGGCCGGATCTTTGCGAAGCCTCCACATCTGCGTGAACGAAGCCCTCCAGGCATCATCGTGATTGGACTTCACGATCCGCTGGAGTCACGCTGGCCTCAGGGTATAAGTAGGAAATACGTGGACCAACTATTGTTCGAATAGGAGGCCAACATGAAGCACCAGACGATCGAGCAACTGCAGATCGTCGCCGAAATCGATCAGGGCTACCCGCGCCAAGCCATGTCGCGCAGCGAACGTCTTGAACGCTGGGCAGAGCTCCTCGAACGGAACCCTGACCGGCGTCTCTCGACACTGCCTCAGACCGAGTATCAGCCGGTTAGAGCACGCGTGGCCATGCGCGGCGACGGCTCGCCGATCTCAGTCGCTTTCGAGGATCCTGTCCTCCGCGCCGCCGGGTTGGAAAACGACAACTACGGCGAAGCAAAGCGCTTCTTCGAACTGACCGACAGGCAATTGCATGAGATCATCTGCTATTGTCATTTTGGCGCGACGGTGACCGCCGCTACGGCCGCCCGTCACATCCGTGCGGTGCGTGCCGGGAAACAGCCCGGCGTGTTCGCTCGGTTGCGCGCCGCGTTCCTCGGATAAAGCCAGCGCCGTTCCGCAGCATCATTTTTGAAGCGGCTCGCATGGAAAGCCGCAGCGCAGGCAAGCTCTCCCCACGCGGGAAGGCTGCGTTGCATGAGGGATGGTACGGTCATGAATATCCAAGGTCCTTTTCGAGAGCGGCGTCGAGGTCGGCTGGGCTGAGCTGCACCATCTGTTGCGCCGAACTCTGCAGGGCGATTGCCGGCAGGTGAATGAACGCGTCGCCAGGCAAGCCTGGAAAATTTGGCACTCCTATCATTCGAGTGCCAAAGGGGCTATCTTAAGTGTTGCAGTCGCTCTATGTGCGGCGGCAGAAAGAACCCCCAATGAAATTCCGACCACTCCACGACCGCGTCGTCATTCGGCGCGCTGAAGGCGACAACAAATCCAAGGGCGGAATCATCATTCCCGACACCGCCAAGGAAAAGCCTCAGGAAGGCGAAGTGATCGCCGTCGGCCCGGGCTCGCGTGATGAGAGCGGCAAGCTGATCCCGCTCGACGTCAAGGCCGGCGATCTCATCCTGTTCGGCAAATGGTCCGGCACGGAGGTCAAGATCGACGGCGAGGATCTCCTGATCATGAAGGAGAGCGACATTATGGGCATCGTCGAGAAGACCAAAGCGGCCAAGAAAGCCGCCTGACCGGGCGATTTGCGCTCTCCTAATTTCTAGACTGAACTGGACGTAAAATCATGTCTGCCAAGGAAATCAAATTCGCTAGCGATGCCCGCGACCGGATGCTGCGCGGTGTCGAGATCCTCAACAGTGCCGTGAAGGTGACGCTCGGCCCCAAAGGCCGCAATGTCGTTATCGACAAGGCCTATGGCGCGCCGCGCATCACCAAGGACGGGGTCGCCGTCGCAAAGGAAATCGAGCTTTCCGACAAGTTCGAGAACATGGGCGCGCAAATGGTGCGCGAAGTGGCCTCGAAGACCAACGACCTCGCCGGTGACGGCACCACCACGGCAACCGTGCTGGCCGCCTCGATCCTGCGCGAGGGCGCCAAATTCGTTGCCGCGGGCATGAACCCGATGGACCTCAAGCGCGGCATCGACCTTGCTGTGGCTGCCGTGGTGAAGGACGTTCAAGCCCGGGCCAGGAAAGTCAAATCTTCGGACGAGATCGCCCAGGTTGGCACGATCGCCGCCAATGGCGACGCGTCCGTCGGCGCAATGATCGCCAAGGCGATGAACAAGGTCGGCAATGACGGCGTGATCACCGTCGAGGAGGCCAAGACCGCCGAGACCGAACTCGATGTCGTCGAAGGCATGCAATTCGACCGCGGCTATCTTTCTCCCTATTTCGTCACCAATGCCGACAAGATGCGCGTCGAGCTGGAAGAGCCCTACGTGCTCATCCACGAGAAGAAGCTCGGCAATCTGCAGGCGATGCTGCCGATCCTCGAAGCGGTGGTGCAGAGCGGCAGGCCGTTGCTGATCATCTCCGAGGACGTCGAAGGCGAAGCGCTGGCGACCCTTGTGGTCAACAAGCTGCGCGGCGGCCTGAAGGTCGCGGCCGTCAAGGCGCCGGGCTTCGGCGACCGTCGCAAGGCCATGCTGGAAGACATTGCGGTGCTCACCGCCGGCCAGATGATTTCCGAGGATCTCGGCATCAAGCTGGAGAACGTCACCATCGACATGCTCGGCCGCGCCAAGCGCGTGCTCATCGAGAAGGATACGACCACGATCATCGACGGCGCTGGTGAAAAGACCGGCATTTCAGCGCGCATCCAGCAGATCAAGTTGCAGATCGAGGAAACGACCTCGGATTACGACAAGGAGAAACTCCAGGAGCGGCTGGCGAAGCTGGCCGGCGGCGTTGCCGTCATTCGCGTCGGCGGCGCGACCGAGACGGAAGTCAAGGAAAAAAAGGACCGCATCGACGACGCGCTGAACGCCACGCGTGCGGCGGTGGAAGAAGGCATCGTGCCCGGAGGCGGTGTGGCGCTGCTGCGCGCCAGGTCGGCGCTTAACGGGCTGACGGGAGCCAATGCCGATGTGACGGCCGGCATTTCGATCGTGCTGAGGGCGCTCGAGGCGCCGATCCGCCAGATCGCCGAGAATTCCGGCGTCGAAGGCTCGATCGTCGTTGGGAAACTCATGGACAGCAAGGATCACAATCAAGGTTTCGATGCTCAGACCGAACTCTACGTCGACATGATCAAGGCCGGTATCGTCGACCCCGCCAAGGTCGTTCGGACGGCCCTGCAGGATGCCGGCTCGATTGCCGCGCTCCTGATCACCGCTGAAGCAATGATCGCGGACATTCCGCGGAAGGATGCGCCCGCTATGGGTGGCGCAGGAGGTATGGGCGGAATGGGCGGAATGGACTACTGAGCGGCGCCTGAAACTATAGCCAGGACGACGGAAGGCCAGCGACGCGGGCATTTACGAGCCGATATCTCGGCGATCATCGGTTCGCTCGACATCGTGTTCGGGGAGATCGATCGATAGGCGCTCGTCGCTGTCGTTTTTGCTGCTAAAAATGGTCTTGGAGACAAGAACATGACCGACCCTCTTGCCGAGAAAACATGTACGCCTTGTCGCGGCGGCGTCCCACCGCTCACGCGTGATGAAGCCCAACGCTTCCAGGCACAGGCTCCTGATTGGGAGCTGGGTGACGATGCCCACCGCATCCAGCGGAGCTTTCGATGCCGCAATTTCCGGGACGCGCTCGCCCTTGTTCAGGAGATCGGTGAGCTCGCCGAAACCGAGGGCCATCACCCCGACATCAGCTTCGGCTGGGGTTATGTGACGGTTTCCCTGAGCACCAAGAAGATCAAAGGACTGCACGAGAACGATTTCATCATGGCGAGCAAGATCGATCGGGTGCTCGATCGCTCGGGGCGGCCCCTCGACCGCCAGCAGTGACACGGCAAATCCATTGCCAATCTAGCGAGGTCCCTATGCCACACATCCGAACCGACAATCAACCCGTCACCCAAATCACCATCGTCAATTCTGAACCGGACAAGCAGGCCGAGGCATTGTCCGTCATGACCGAGCGGGCGCGCTTTATGGCGCGCCAGCCTGGCTTCATCTCAATCAGCCTGCATCGCAGCTTCGACGAGCGGCGCATCGTCAGCTACGTCCAATGGCAGAATCGCGATCTCTTGCGATCGGCTCATCAATCGCCGGAATTCCGGAAGGAGTGGGGTCATTTCGATCAGTTGCCGGACGAGATCGATTCCAATCTGTACGAGGTAGCCCAGGTGATAGATAGTGGTCAGTAGGCGTGCCGCCCACATGACCTGAACCGCCGGGTCGAGACGGCCGACATGAGCTGACAAAGTCTAAGCCATGGCTGCCATGAACCATCGCGTCGTCACCGTGTTCGGTGGAACCGGGTTTCTCGGCCGCCGCGTTGTTCGGCATCTCCGCGATGGTGAGTTTTTCGTTCGGATTGCATCAAGACATCCGGAACGGGCCAAGAAGCTGTTTGGTTCTGATGATCCGCAACTTCAATCGGTCGAAGCCAATATCCACGATGAGCGGGCGATCGCCGATGCACTTGCCGGTGCTTACGGTGTTGTAAATGCGGTCAGTCTTTATGTCGAACAGGGACAGGAGACCTTTCATTCCGTGCATGTCGAGTCAGCTCGGCGGGTTGCAGCCCAAGCACACCGAGCTGGCGTCGAACGGCTCGCTCACATTTCAGGAATCGGCTCCGATGTTGCCTCGCCGTCGCTCTACATCCGCAAGCGTGGCGAAGGCGAACTGGTGGTGCGTGCCGCGTTTGCTGACGCCACTATCATCCGCCCGGCGGTGATGTTCGGACCGGATGACGCGTTTTTCACCATTATCCTCAAACTTCTCCGCCGGCTTCCAATCTATCCGATGTTCGGTCGCGGCCTGACGAGATTGCAGCCGGCCTATGTGGGCGATGTGGCAGAGGCGACCGCAAGAGTGCTGCAGGGGACGGAAACGCATGCGATCACGTATGAGTGCGGCGGTCCTCGCGTCTACTCTTACAAGGAATTTCTCAGAGCCGTTGCGCACGAAGCCGGTCTTAAGCCCAAACTGATTCCAATCCCATTTGCCGCTTGGCACGCGCTGGCTTGGTTCGCCGAAATGCTCCCGAGCCCGCCCGTCACTCGGAATCAAGTGGAACTGATGCAGGTCGACAACGTGTCATCGCCGGAGATGCCGGGATTTGGAGAACTTGGAATTTCGCCGTACTCGCTCGAGGAAATGCTCCAGGAGATATTGTGGGATCACTGATTAAAGAGCTTCTTCGGCTAGTGCGCTCCCGCCAAAGGGGAACGACAAGGGCAAGGTCGAGGGCATGGTGAAGTATTGCCGCTCGAACTTCATGACGCCGATACCGGCGGCGGGCGAGCGTCGATGAGGCTTCGGTCTATCGTCTGCTCAGGGCGCACGACCTGATCAACAGTCCGGCCTTCATCGTCATGAAGGCTGCCAACGAGTTCAAATTGAGTCGTATGTACCAAACCGGCACACTATATATCGATGGTCGCCTGCACCTTCCCGGCAAGCCGGCGAGTGGAAGAGACCACCACGCTTTCGCCCAACAAAGGGAGAAGCGATAATGACGTTCAATGACTCAGCGGACTCAAAGCAGCTTTCAATACTGGCCACAGTGGTCGATGATTATTGCCATCAGGCCGGGATAGCAGTGGGTGATCCGGCCAGGGAACGTCTTGGCCGTCAAATCATCGAGTTGTTCCAAAGCGGCATGGATCAGCCAGACGAGTTGTTGTTGGCCCTAAACCATCACTACGACGAGTGGCTTGGTGAGGTTGGCCTGCCGTCGTCTTGTGCCGACCAAGCCGCATCGCTGATCTCTGGCGCTGCTCCCTCTCCTGCGGATCACCCGTCGATGTCGCCGCAACGCTTCCCCCAACGAAAAACCCCGCAGGAGCGGGGCTTCTAGTATTTTTCGGCGCGGGCTTATGGCTCCGCTGAAAACAGTGGCGGAGCAGTTAGGCGACAGGGCCAGCGTCTGCCGTTACGGCGAGTCAGGATATCGTTGCATCATCGCCGTTCCGAGCCGCGTCGAACGCGACCGGTCGATTGATGACGTTGCTGACGGCAGAACCAGCAAGTGTGCGCGTCACGGAAGCCGGAAAGCAGCGGTCGTTCAATTGCGGAATTCGGATGGAATTGTATCGACTCCGACTATCCTTGCACACCCTGCAAAGCTGCGCCGATGGCGCTTGCAAGGACGACAGGAAAACACCACTTATAGACTGATAGCGAACAAGCTGGAAACGTCGGTTCAAGTCCGACGGCCCCGACCAAATCGGGGTTTCGTCTAGGGTAGGACACCACACTTGGTAAACGCCGCTCCCTTCCGGTCGAGCGGCGTTTTCGTATCTTCTGTAAAAAGACAACAAACGGCCCGCATTGTGGAAAGGCTAGCCTTGTAGCGCTGGCTAGTGCGTCCGCAACTCGAACTTGATCAGGACTTGCATAAGCTGCCTGTCTGTCTCGTCACTTTCGCCATTTCCAGGTGACATCGGTGAGCGTTGCGAACTGGCTGCAATACCGTCTGAGCGGCAAGCGATGCGAGATTCCTCTGCTTGATAAGCGCTGACTAACAGGTTGTTTGCAATCTTTGGGGGATGCAGAAGCCCTTGAGGCCTGGGAAGTCGGAACCTGTCAGTGATCATGATGCACGGTGCCCAACCTCGGCATTTCTGAAGTGTCCGCATCAATCATTTGTTGTCAGCATACCGTGCGCGAGGTCTGAAACAAAGGAGCTCAAACGCTGCACCAGTGCCGCCCGCAGCACTTGAAACCATGCCCGGGTCTTCCATGTAATACGCGATAGCGCACATCTTTCCGAATGAGGAAGCGCCGGCAGATGAGTCTGCTCCCCACCAGCGATTCAACAGAGCATCGCCGTGCCGGCCATAGTTGGCCGGCAGCGTTAACAACAGAGCGTCTTCCTCTTCGTTGTCAGACGAAGGGAGATACACAATGGCAAAGGTCGTTTGCGTCCTCTATGACGATCCGGTCGACGGTTATCCGACAAAATATGCGCGGGACGGCTTGCCGAAGCTCGACCGCTATCCCGGCGGCCAGACACTTCCCACGCCGAAGACCATTAACTTTGAACCAGGGGTCTTGCTCGGTAGCGTGTCGGGCGAACTCGGTCTGAGGAAATTTCTCGAAGGCGCGGGCCACAGCCTGGTAGTGACCTCGGACAAAGACGGTCCCGACAGCATTTTTGAACGCGAACTCGTCGACGCCGAAATCGTGATCTCGCAGCCGTTCTGGCCGGCATATCTGACCGAAGAACGAATAGCCAAGGCAAGCAGACTGAAGCTTGCGATCACCGCCGGCATCGGATCCGATCATGTCGATCTTCAGGCCGCCATGGACCGCGGCATCACGGTCGCCGAGGTGACTTATTGCAATTCGATCAGCGTGTCCGAGCATGTGGTCATGATGATCCTGGGGCTCGTGCGCAACTACATCCCGTCCTACCAGTGGGTCGTGAAAGGCGGCTGGAATATCGCCGACTGCGTCGCACGCTCCTACGATATCGAGGGCATGCAGATCGGAACCGTCGGCGCCGGCCGGATCGGCAGCGCGGTATTGCGCCGGCTAAAGCCGTTCGACGTCAAGTTGCACTACACCGATCGCCACCGACTGGCTGAGGCGGTCGAGAAAGAACTTGGCGCCACCTTCCACCAGGATCCCGCATCCATGGTCGGCGTCTGCGACGTGGTCACGATCAATGCACCTCTGCATCCGGAGACGGAGAACCTCTTCGACGAGACGATGATCGCCAGGATGAAACGCGGCGCCTATCTGGTGAACACGGCGCGCGGCAAGATCTGCAATCGTGACGCCATCGCCCGCGCGCTGGAGAGTGGCCAACTCGCTGGCTATGCCGGCGACGTCTGGTTCCCGCAACCGGCTCCCAAGGATCATCCGTGGCGATCGATGCCGCATCACGGCATGACGCCGCACATTTCAGGATCGTCGCTCTCCGCCCAGGCGCGCTACGCCGCAGGCACCCGCGAAATTCTCGAATGCTGGTTCGAAGGCCGGCCGATCCGTGAGGAATATCTGATCGTCGATGGCGGCAAGCTCGCCGGCGCCGGTGCGCATTCCTACAGCGTGGGAGACGCCACCCGCGGTTCGGAAGAGGCAGCACGCTTCAAGGCCAGGAGTGATCCGAGCTAGATCGATTTCCGCTGCGCTCGACTCGGACGAGAACAAGACAAGGGTGACGTGGGGGCTGATCGACATGGGTCCTGCTGCCAAGGTTGACGAAAAGACCAAGGCCGAACTCAAGAAAAATTGGACGATGATGCTGGCCGGTTTGAAAAAGTCCGCTAAAGAAGATTGATGTGTCCGTGCCTCTGATTAGCGTTAACACGCTAGGGCGGAGCGGTTGGACAGGACTCATCCCAACCGGAACAAGTCAGCTTCCGCGCATGCATTCTCAAATTTCGTTGACTGACAAGTCTTCCCGATGTGTCCCGATCTGCCATCTATTCCCCCACGCATCCTGCATCATCGCTCGGCGGTCGCCATAAGGCGTGTCCTTAGGTTCCTCAATCGACTCTCCGCCCGCACCGATTGCACGCCGGTACGTTTCGTCAGTGTCTTCTACATACACATAGAGGAAAGCCGGCATTGCTTCGCGTTCGCCATCGCCGCTGACCATCACGATAGAGTCGCCAATCTTCATCTCTGCCGGCGCCCCAGTCCGATACTCGCCGGTCGCGTCGAATACGGTTTTGAGAAATTCGACCAAGCCCCTGACGTCGTCGGTGACGATTCTTGGTGTGACGGTGCGCCAGCCATCGGGCTGAAATTTGACCATGTGCTCACCCTATCAGTCAGCCACGACAGTTGCATGAGGGGCGAGGGGTTAGCCATGCTGCGCCTCGTAGGCTCTGCACGTTACCGGCGGATCGGCGCGGTTGGCGCTGCAGTCGTTCCTCGAGGGATCCTAAGCTTTCTGCCGCAAGTCGAACAAGACCGCGTGCTCGGGCTATAGGGCCAGGTTCGGTCCTCAGGGCGCTTACCCACGAAGGAACAGATGAATTTCCTGACCGGGATGTTCGGTGGACGGGTAGGGAGACCCATTGGCCGTGAAACCGCGAGCCGGCAAGATTCGCCGCATGGCGGCATTATTGCTGTGCGTTGTAGCGAACACGGCTGATCCGCTTGCGAATGACAGCGCCGCGTCGACGAGACGCCAGCCCAATTTATGACGGCGATGGCTTTCTGCGACGACCACATACACTAGTTCGACTGGGTAGGCGGCGGCGTCCGCATTTGATTTCGATTTGGCAAAGACGGCGGTTCGATAGTCCGGCTCTGGATTTTTAATCGCGGCAGTTCCGACCAGCTTCTTACCGTCATAGAGCATGACTAGGCCCCGCGCACCCTTGATGCGTTCAAGCAGCCCATAGTGGGAAACTTCGCCCTCCGAAACAACCAACTTGACAAAGGCATCGAGTTCTTTGTCGGAATATCCATGCGGGGGCCTGGCGGTCAACGAACTGAGATGTTGCATTGCTTGAGCATAGGTCACTCAGATTGAGGTCGCAAATTCATCGACACGGGCGGGCCGAGAGCGAGGCAATTTTCAGGCGTGAATTGCGCGCCGGCGCTCGCGGTCTCTCTCGGCGAGGCCCTCCGCGCCGCCGGGCTGCCCTAGTAACGGTGCAATTTACGATGCTTGCACAACCCGACAGCAGCGAACGTCTCCTTGTGGGCGCATCACGGTCACCGGTCCTTTGATCCGAAGGTCTGCTTCCACCCCTTGCAGACGGTCTGACTAGTTCTGTGCAAGAGCCGACTGAAAGTCCTTGGTGTTGTTGCGATTGGGATAGGACTGGTCCGGCACCGGCACACCGAGATGCAGGCAGATCGGCTTCCACCCATCTCCCAGATTGTGGACCAGCAGCCGACCCGGCGGCACTGTCGCAATGACCGCCCTTACATTGGCTTCGTAGACGGCTATGGCATTGGCGCGATCGTGCGGCCGGCCGCCGAAGACCTGCCTGGAGATCAAGGCAAGACCCAGCGACTCCTGATCCGTGCTCTGGCTGATGCCTGCCAGGATCGTTTTCTCGAAGCTTTTCCACCAGCTTTCCGGCGATCGGCATGTCAGGATGACCCGGGCGTCCGGGTAGAACTCAATCAGGTCACGCCAATAGTGCGCCGAGGGCCAGTCGATGCAGGACGCGTAGCCCGCAAACAGCTGGTTCCAGTCTGGTGCCGTGCCCTTCGCCAGCGCACGCCAAAGCCGCTTCTGGTCTTCATTGGCCATGACTTCGAACATGTGGTGACAGGGGCCGAAGCCGAGGATCGTCAGCGCCTCGCGCATCGAATCCGTTCCTGTCCGGCCAAAGCCCGTTCCGATTACCCTTATCGCCATTGTCCCCCCCGGGTTCAGGCCTACAGCCGTCAGATCAGTCGCTTGCGAGCACCATCCGCAGGCGGTTTCCCTCAGGGTCGGAGAGGTCCAGCGCCCCGTCCGTTTGTAGCGAGGGCACGTGCGCATCGCCGAGACGTCGCGCGACGGCCGCGAGGTCTTCCCGGGTGGGAAGCACGACGGTAAAATGCTCCAGACCTGCCGCGCCGAGCGGTGGCTCCTTCAGCTCGTCGCGAGCCCAGATGTTGAACGCCACCATGTGTGGGCGTTCCTCGGTGCCGCAGTCGAACAGGCCAAACGTTGCAGACTGGATATGTGGCCTGAAGCCAAGCACGCTGAGGTAGAACGCCATCAGCGTTTCGGGCGACCGCGCGCGCATATGAATGTGACCGATGAAGGTATCCGCCGCCAGCGGAACTTTGACACGGTCCGCCGGGTCGAGCTGCCGCAGCAATCGATCGATATCCAGAGGTTCGAGCCCGGAATGCCTTGTGCCGTCCTTGGCGACAAGCGAAACACCGCCGCCAGCCATCTCTTCCCTAGAAGCGAAGCGCCCGGGCGTGTCGAAGCAGATCTCGATCCCGTTGCCGGAAGGGTCGGAAACGTAAAGGGATTCCGAGATCAGGTGATCCTGGGCGCTGTGCCTCAGGCCGGAGGCCCGCAGCCGGGCGGCGACTCGGGCCAATTCCTTGCGTGTCGTGACATGGATGGCGACATGAAAAAGATCGCGAGACTTTGACGGCAGGACGGTTGCTGCCCCGGCGTGCAGCACAATAAGGGTCTTGCCGTCGACGCCGAATTCGGCGATCCCGCCGTCCCTGGTCAGGGTCGAGAGGCCGACCACGTCACGCCAGACCGGTAAGGCGGCTGGAATGTCGACGACGCGCAGATGAACTGGGCCGAGACGGGTGGTGTTGGCCAGAATTTCTTGGCTCTTCATCGGCCGTTGTCTCCCTGCAGCGCTGGAACATTAGCTGCGAAAGATATGCCTGTCTTGCGCATAGTTCGGGTCGACCGCTCCCGGGCGCGTATTCGACTGTGGTAGCCGGGCCGTTGCCGCCCTTGCTGTCATTTTTGCGATAGCCGGCGGATGGGGGAGCAGATGGACAAGGCAGGCGCGGAGCACCGCTACGAGGACTGGGACAACCTCAACGCGGAGCAGGATGCGCTCGGCGCCTTCGAGCCCGTCATGACGCATTCCTTCGGAATTGATCCGCGGGACGGCCGGCCCGTGATGTTCCACTCTCAGATGATCTGCGACCTAGCGACCGTCGTCGACATCGGTGAGTCGTGATCGACGAGCCTAAGCACATATTGAGGCCGACCGCTGGCTCTCCGCCCCAATGCCGCATCGTGGAGGTGGTGCGTCGCTACCGCGTAGGGTGGTCGTGGCATGAGTGCCGATGTCCGCTTGGGTCAAAGTCGACATTCAGCCGGCAGGCAAATCAAGCTAACAGAGTAGCCGAGAATTTCGTCCAGTTCAGATCGCCACCGTGCACTGGTGGCTCTGAATCAGGTGCTTCTGCAAACGGTGAAGGAAGTCCCCAGACCGCCCTTTGGATCTTGTAGGGCTCTACGGGGCCGGTGAAGCCGCCCCTACGGTTGGGTAGCGACTGCGCGAGACCGGATGGCCATCGCTAGTTCTCCGCATGGCTAAAGACCACAGCGCCGTTGTCGTTACGAACTTCAACGGCGACGATTCCATCGTCACCTTTTCGGGTCTGGAACATCGAGATTGCATGGTCTTTCGCAGTCTTCTCGGCGTCGAACGTCTCCTTGTCGACGATGCCCTGTCTTCCGTACCAGATGACAGTGAAGGCCATTTTTGGTCGTTCCTTTGCGCCAAGCATACAGGAATTCAGGGCGGTAGGGGATGAAAGCACGGTGCCACATTCAAGCATTGGCGCTCCACAGGGCCGGTGAACTAGCCGCATCTGGACTCCAAACGGCAAGAGGTCGCATTCTGCCCTGGGGGAAGAGGGGCGTGGACAAGCACCCCTACGACAATCGCTCTGGACAGTGGCGCAAGGGTACCGCCGGCAAACGCCGTCGTCGTTCTGGCAACCCGTCGTGGTGGGTGTCCATCTTTGCGGGCGGCGCATTCCTGGCCGGCTTGCTGACCCTTGAAATCGGCCCACCTCTCGTAGGCTGCAACATCAAGGGCAATATCAGCTACAACACAGGCGAGCGCATCTACCATGTTCCCCGGACAGGAATATTACTGGCAGACACGTATAAGCCTTTGGAAGGGGGAGCGGTGGTTTTGCTCTGAAGCGGCCGCCCGCAAAGCTGGCTGGCGGAAATCGAGACCGGCCTTTTTATTGAGCATATGAGCCCAGTACGAAGACGCCAAGTGGCGCGCTCGCCCAGTGTTACGACGCTGAGCTGAAGATCCACATGCAACGCTAGTTGCGAAGCGTCTCTTCGCTCAGCTGTCCGCAGTAGTGAGCGATGACGTCTTAAAGAGTGAGGTAGTTCGAGTCAGACACGGGGCGCTATTGCGTTGATGGAGTTCTTGATCGGCGACCGCCCTTGGCTACCAAGCTGCGTCTCTTCGTTGCCATCGATCGGACGTCCAAGTTCGCCTATGCGCAATTGCACGAGACGGCGGGCAAGATGGCGGTGGCCCAGTTCCTTCGTGACCTGATCGCGGCCGTGCCCTATGCAATCCATACCATTTTGACCGACAACGGCATCCAGTTCACGAGCCAGGAACGCCACCGCTACGCCTTCGAGCACATCTTCGATCGCGTCTGCGACGAACATGGCATCGAGCACAGGCTCACAAAGATCAAGCATCCCTGGACGAATGGTCAGGTCGAGCGGATGAACCGAACCATCAAGGAAGCGACCGTCAAGCGCTTCCACTATGACGATCACGATCAACTGCGTCAGCACCTTGCAGACTTCGTCTCAGCCTACAATTTCGCGCGCAGGCTCAAGACCCTCAAAGGCCTTACACCCTACGAGTTCATCTGCAGGAGCTGGACAAAAGAGCCCGAACGTTTCAGGCTCGACCCCATCCATCAAATGCCGGGCCTAAACACTTAGGAGGCCGACCGTTCTGCGCCGCATTTTGGCCATTGAACTTAGCTCGGCCATCGCCACAAGCGGACATTACGGTCGACCTCGTTTGGGGTCGCGATTGAATATCAGAAATGCCCTAAGCGAACTTCGATGCACCAGATTGTAGTATCGGAGTTTGGCCACAGCAGACTGGCTGCCCTCGGCAAGTCCCTCTTACCGGTGAAATCTTGCGCTATACACCACCCAACTAGGCCCGCCGGATTTTGATTGCCTGCGACTCTACCTCTGGAACGCTAGCTTGAAAAGTCTGCCATTCGTGCGGCAGGTTTCGCTCCCAGCGGAAGAAATCCTGCAGTAGCCAATTTCTGTCGGGCATTGCAATTTCCGACATTGGCGGGAGGACTCGGTTCCAACCCGCATCGCCACTTGCCGACGCGAGCACGGCCTTCACCGACGCCGGGAAAGGCTGTCTCGAAAGAATGGCGTCGCCACTTAGGAGCAACGGCACCAGCTTGCGGCGATCAAAAGCGGTCGGCGCGTCCAACATGGCGCGCATCAGGCGTGGCATCGCGTTGCCAAGGCCACATATGGTGCCGCGTGCGCCCGCCGCCAGCGCCTGCGGCAGATGGATTTCCGAACCGGTATAGATCGACAGGTGCGAGAAGCGGCGGATCAGGGCCTCGGTATAATCAAGATCGCCGCCGCTGTCCTTCACGCCGGTAATGATGCCCGGATAGGCCTCGTCCAGCCTGCGGATGATGCGCGGCGTCAGCGGCACGCCGCAAATATCGGGGAAATGATAGAGGCATAGTTTCAGGTCGGCCCGCGCGATGTGGTCGATCACGGTGGCGTAGAACCGAAAGGTGCCGTCCTCGGTGATGCCACCGCGATAGACGCAGGGCGGCATCAGCAGCAGGCTGTCAACAGCATAGTTGAGCGCATGATGCGCCAACCTAACAATGTCGGGGATCGACAGCGCGCCGACCGACACGATAAGCCGCTCCGGCGCGATGCCCGAGCCAATGATGCCGTCGAGCCCTCCCATCCGGTCCTCGGCTGAGAACTCTGTGCCTTCGCCGGTAGTGCCGAACAATGCGATGCCGTCGCAGCCAGCCTCGAACAACATGCCGATATGCCGCACGAGCATCCCGACATCGGGGTGAAGGTCGGCCGTCAATGGCGTTGCCGCCGCCACCATGAGGCAATCGGTCCTCGGCAGAGCAAGGGTTTTCATCAAAGCATTCACTCGCGTTCGCGGGAGCTGGCGAGCTCCGTCGATCAAACAAATGATGATTGATTGCCTATTGTCAACATTCAGCTTGACGATTTGTGGCGAGAGTGAAAACATCTGCTTGTCAGGTCGCGCGCCATCTAAGGCGCACCAAACAGCGACGCAGGAGGGGAAGAACATGAGCAGACAGGAGACTTCATTTCTCAATCGAGCCGTTGGCCGCCGCACGGTGGTTGCCGGCGCCCTCGGCGTCTTGGCGGCGCCCTTTGTCTCGCGCCTTGCGCTTGCGGCGGGCAAGGTCATCCGGGCGTCGACGCCGGGTCCCGATACCGAATGGCAATCGAAGGCACTGCAGGCCTTCAAGGCGCAACTCGACAAGTCGATGCCGGGCGCTTTCGATGTGCAGCTGCACTACAATGGCACGCTGTTCGCCCAAGGGTCGGAAATCGAGGCCATGCAGCGCGGCAATCTGGAAGTTGCGCTGACGTCACCGTCCGATATCGCGGAGTTGATCCCGGAATACTCGATCTTCACCACCGGTTATCTGTTCCGCGATGCCAAGCACCTTGACGCGGTCTATGACGGCGAGGTCGGCAAGGAATTCAAGGACAAGGTGGCGAGCGACCTGAAGCTGCAGATCGTCAGAAGCCAATACCTTGGCACACGTCATGTCATCCTGCGCACGCCCCGCACCGTCAAGGTGCCGACGGATCTCAAGGGCGTGAAGCTGCGCATGCCTGGCTCGGATGCCTGGCAGTTCCTTGGCAACGCGCTGGGCGCCAGCGCCACGCCACTGGCTTTCGAAGAAGTCTATCTGGCAATGCAGACAGGCACGATCGACGGGCTCGAAAACCCGCTGCCGGACGCCATGGCGTCGAAGTTCTACGAGGTGTCGAAGCAGGTCGTGCTGACCGGTCATCAGGTGGCGAATGTCTTCTTCACCATGCCGAAACCATTCTGGGACGGGCTGAGCGAAGACGAGAAGAAAGCGGTCCTCGCCGCCGAGGATGCGGCCAAGAAGGTAAACGACGACGGCGTGATCGCGACGGAGAATGACGGCAAGGCCTTCTTCGAGGCGCATGGCAACACGGTGACGACCCCGGATGTCGACGCCTTCCGCAAACATGTGCTGGATGCCTTCGTCAATTCAGATTTTTCAAAGAATTGGCCAAAGGGCATGCTCGACCGTATCGGCGCCGCTTAAGACCGGTCGATGGGGAATCTCGCAGTCATCTGGAGACGGTTCGCGGAGTCGGTGAGCGTCGTGGCTTTTGCCCTGATGTTCTCCGGCTTCGTGATCGGGATCTTCGCCCGCTACGTTTTCAACGCGCCGATCGCCTGGTCGAATGAGCTCTGTGTCATCGGCTATGTGTGGATCGTGTTCTGGACCAGCGACATACTGCTCAAGGAGCGGCAGCACATCGTCTTCGACGTGATCTATGGCTGGTTTCCACCCGCCGGGAGACGTGCTGTCGCAATCTTCATCAGCCTGTCGCTGGCGCTGGTATTCCTCGCCGCGATCCCAGGGACATACGACTACATTTCCTTCCTCGGCCGCCGCCGGTCGATGCTGTTGCATGTCCCCCTGCAACTCGTCTTCGGCTGCTTTCTCATCTTCGTCGTCGCGGTCGTCGTCAATGCGTTACGCCGGCTTTGGCAGCTTTTTCGGCCAGGCTGGGAACAGCATCTCTAGGAACCACTCATGTCCTTTGCAGCCGAAGTGATGTTCGTCCTGTTCTTTATCTGGACGTTCATCGGAATGCCGCTGGGCTATGCCATGCTTGCATCCGGCATCGTCTATTTCCTGATTACCGGCCAGGACATCGGGCTGGTGGCGAGCCAGAGCCTCAACGGCATCTATGGCGATTTCGTCATGCTGGCCGTGCCGCTGTTCATTTTTTCGGCGGAACTGATGAACGCGGGCGAAATGACCGACAAGATGTTCGGCTTCGCCAGCCTGCTGGTCGGCCGGTTCCGCGGTGGGCTGGCCCACGTCAACATCATTGCCAGCGTCATCTTCGCGGGCATGAGCGGCAGTGCGCTGGCCGATGCCGCGGGTCCCGGCAAGATCTCGATCGACATGATGATCAAGGCCGGCTACCGGCCGGGTTTCGCGGGCGCGCTGACGTCCACATCGGCCATTCTCGGCCCAATCATTCCGCCTTCCATCCCGATGGTGCTCTACGGCGTCGTCACCAACACGTCGATCGGCTATCTCTTCCTCGGTGGCGTCCTGCCGGGCCTGTTCCTGGCCCTGGTGATGATGGGGGTCGTGGCGGTTCAGGCACGGCTGCAGAATTTTCCGACGCAACCCAAGCCGACGCGTGCCGAAGCCATAGCCGTGACCCGCGACGCCGGGCCGACGCTGCTGCTGCCAGCCATCCTGCTGGGCGGAATCTATTCCGGGGCGGTCACGCCGACCGAGGCCGCGGCGGTCGCCTCCTTCGTCGCCCTGATGCTGGCGGTGTTCTGGTACCGCACCATGACGCCCCGCAAACTATTCGAGGTGCTTCGGGAATCTTCCAAGTCGACCGCGATGGTCGCCGTCACCATCGCCGGTGCCGTGGTGATGAACTATATCGTGGCGGCCGAGCAGCTACCCGAAATGCTCGGTGTGTGGATCGCATCGCTGCACATGGGCCCGACCATGTTCATGTTCGCGGTCACCTTGCTCTTCATCGTCCTTGGAGCACTGTTCGATACGCTGCTGCTGCTGCTGATTGTCATACCGATCCTGATGCCCACCGTTCGCGAACTCGGCATTGATCCGGTCTATTTCGGCGTCGTCTCGACGGTGAACATGATGATCGGCCTGATCCATCCGCCGATGGGGCAGGTGCTCTATCTCGTCTCCGGCATCACCGGGATCAAGGTCGGCGCCATCCTGCGGGAAATCTGGGTCCTTCTCGGCATGATGATCGTGGCGCTCTTCGTCCTCGTCTTCGTTCCCCACATCACGCTCTGGCTGCCGGAAATGGCTGGCTACGTGACGGAGGGGGTGTTCCATTGAACCAGTTCAGGATTTGCACATGCCGGCCATGAAGGAGCTCGTTAAGGGCACCGACCGCTATCGCCACTACATCAATGGCGAGTGGGTGGATTCCACCGTCAAGGAATGGATCGATGTCGAGAACCCGGCGACGCAAGCGATCATCGCCTCCGTGCCCAGAGGCGGCGAGGATGACGCCGACCGCGCACTGGTCGCCGCTCGCGCCGCCCAGCCGGCGTGGGAGGCACTGCCGCCGGCCACACGCGGCCAATTGCTGAAGGATCTCGCGCGGCTGATCCTCGAAAACCGCGAGCGCCTTGCGCGCATCGTCGTTGCCGAACAGGGCAAGCCGATCCAGGAGGCGCGCGGCGAGATCGAGGGCGCAGCACTCTATCTCACCTATGCCGCGGAAGAGGCCCGCCGCATCACCGGCGATATCATACCCTCGGATATGCCCGATGAGCAGATCTGGATCCAGCGTGTCGCCCACGGCGTCGTGATCGCCCTGACCGCCTGGAACTATCCTGCGGCGCTGATGTGCCGCAAGATGGGACCGGCGCTGCTGGCGGGAAACACCATAGTCATCAAGTCGCACGAGGGCACACCGATCTCGGCGCTGGAGATCGCGCAACTATCGTCGCAGCTCGACTTCCCGCCCGGTGTCATCAATGTCGTCAGCGGCACCGGCGAGGGAATAGGTGCGGCACTGGTGCGCCATCCCATCCCGCGCCTGATCACGCTCACCGGCAGCGTGCGCGCCGGCAAGGAAATCTTCCGCGCCGCAGCCGACGACCTGAAGCTGCTGCGGCTCGAACTCGGTGGCAAGGCGCCGTTTGTCGTGGCCGAGGATGCCGACATCGGCGCCGCCGTCCGTGCCGCGGTGCTGTCCCGTTTCGAGAATTGCGGCCAGATCTGCATCTGCAACGAACGCATGTATGTGCACCGGCGCGTTGCCGAGGAGTTCCTGGACAAATTCACCCGCGCGGTGAAGGCCCTGAAGGTCGGCGATCCCACCACGATGGTCGATGTCGGGCCGAAATTCAGCGGCATGGAACTCGACAAGGTCGAACGCATGGTCGATGCCGCACGCGCTGCCGGCGCGGAAGTGCTGACGGGAGGTCGGCGCCTGACCGATGGCGAGTTCGCGCGCGGGCACTGGTACGAACCGACGGTGATGACGGTCGCCGATAACCAGATGCGTATCATGCAGGAGGAAGTTTTTGGCCCCGTGGTGCCGGTGATGACGGTCGGCGATTTCGACGAGGGTCTGCGGCTCGCCAATGAATCGAACTACGGCCTTTCGGCCTATGTCTTCACCAAGGACATGCGCCGGGTGATGCGCCTGGTGCGCGAGCTGAAGTTTGGCGAAATCTACGTCAACAGGCCGGGCGGCGACGCCGTGCATGCGTATCACGCCGGCATCCGCGACAGCGGCATCGGCGGCGAGGACGGCAAGTATGGGCTCGACGCCTACTTCCAGAAGAAGACCGTCTACGTCAACTACGCTTGAGTTCCCGTTGGGCAGGGGCGCGGTCCTGTCGGCAAGGCATTGCGCCTTTGCCGGCAGGACCGTAAATCTGGCCGCAACGGCGCAGGCGGTGCGATGAGTTTTGCCGATGAATTGCAGCGGTTCGGGCTGCTTCTGCCCAAGGGCCGGCCGACGGTCGTGCTTGCCGGCACGGCGGAAGAGATAGATCGGCTTTATCCCACTGTGGATGCCGCGCTCAGACAGCGTGCCGAGTATCGTCTTGTCCTGGCCGCCGCCGGTGGCGTTGATGGATTGCGCAAGCGCTATCCGCACGAGATCGTGCTGCCCGTTCCGCATTCCGTCTTCATGCAACATTGGCAACGGCGACTGGATGCGGTCCTGTTGATCGGCCCGACTTGGCTCGCGAGGAGTGGGCCTGCGGGGTTTCTCGATAACAGCCAGCTCACGACGTCCTCGATGCTTGCGACGATGCTGCCGCCGCCGCTGGCCTTGTCGAGGAAGTCGTCCTTCACCGGTACATTCTTGATCGACCTGTTCGGCGGTCGGCGCATCGCTTCGCTGGATGGTCTTGCCGAAAGGCTCGAAAAGCCAAGAACGATTATCTGCCTTGGCAACGGGCCGTCATCCGAAGACCAGAGGCTGGCGGATTTCGGCGATGCCGCGCTGTTCAGGGTCAACTGGAACTGGCGGGGACGGGGCTGGATGACCGGTCCGGGCGTGGTGTTCACCGCCGATCCCGATCTTCCCGGTCCTGAGGCACGGCCGGTCATCGTGTTTCCAACGGCGGCTGTCGGCCGACCCATCTTGTCTCGCCATATCAGGGCGATGCGCCCGCCATCGGCTGGCTATGCCTTTCTTGATGAATTCGATCCGTCCCTAACCGATCTTTCCGGGCCGATGATCCCGACCAACGGCGCGCTGATGATTGCAATTGCCGCCGCGCTCAAACCCGAGCGCATCGTGGTTGCGGGAATGGACCTCTACCAGCACCCTGACGGACGCTATCCCGGCGATGCCGAGGCGCTCGGCGGTTATTCTCGCGAACACAGCGCCGAGATCGATCTGGATCTGATCCGCACCGCACTGCGTGGCTTTGCCGGGGAGACGATCATCCTCAGCGACAATCTGCGCGAGGCGCTGGCGGCGTGCTAGGCTGCCTGCAGGGACAGATGGTCCAGACGAGCGAAAGCTTCAGGATGCCTTTTCGCGAATGGGCTTGGCGCTGCCGCCTTGCTTCAGCAGTTTCGCCAGAAGCTTGACCTCGGCGTCGTTATGATTGCGCGCGAGCTTTTCGGCACGGTCGGCATCGCCGGCGATCACCGCTTCGATCAATGCCTTGTGCTCGGCGATCAACTCCTCATAGTCGTTGGGCAGGAAGCCCGACTGCACCATGTGGAAGCGAACCTGCTGGACGATGAAGCGGTGCTGTTCAGCCAGGCGCTTATGCTTGGCGAGTTCGATTATAGCGGTATGCAGGTCGAAATCGATGCCTGTCGCGTCCTGGAAACGGCCCTCTCGAATGGCGTGAAGGAGGTCGTCGGCGATGCCGCGCAGGCGCGCGCCATCCGCTTCGGTCACGTTAGCCGCGGCAAGGCGCGCGCCCAGCCCTTCGAGCGCGCCGCGCAGCGTATAGATTTCCCAGGCATCGACCGTGGAGGTGCCTGACACTTCCCAGCGCGTGAAGGCGACCTGCTGGACAAGTCCCTCGTTGGCCAGTTGCGCCAGCGCCGAACGCACGGTTCCGCGGCTGACTTCGAGCTCCTCGGAAAGCTGGGTCTCGAGCAGGCGCTCGCCAGCGGGAAGTACGCCTTCCAGAATATGCGAGCGGATCTGGTCGGCGGCTCTGCGATCGAGCAGCCGCTTTTCCGACTTGAGACTTGTAAGCTTTGTCATCAAACGACTCATGGCCACGGATGCCCCTTCATATTCCGCCGCTCATGGCCACGCAACCTGCATTGCTGACAATTAACGATCTTGCCTAGTGGCGATGTGCGGTCTCGTTCCCATGCCTATCGCTTCGATCAAAATTTATGTTTGCTGATTGCTGACAATCAAGCAAAACTGTGTTTGATTGACGTCCGACAGGAGTGGGTGATGGCGCAAGTGAAAAGTGCGGTGCTGCAGCTGAAGCCCGGCGACGAGGTGGCGGTTGCGCTGCGCGACATCTTTGCCGGCGAAGTTCTGGCCCCGTTCGACCTGCGGGCGGCCGCCGCTATCCCCTTCGGCCACAAGGTAGCGCTTCGCCCACTGGGGCAGGGCGAAGTCATCCATCGTCTCGGCCAGCCGATCGGCCTCGCCACCAGCGCGATTGCCGCCGGGTCGCATGTGCACCTCCACAATATGGGTTTCGAGGCGTCGATGGCCGGGCATGCCATCGGCACGCGGCTGTCGAATGCGCCTGCCAGGGAGCCTTCGGATATCCCGACCTTTGAAGGTTATCTGCGCGCCGACGGCAAGGTCGGCACGCGTAACTATGTCGGCGTGCTCACCTCGGTGAACTGCTCGGCGCTCGTGGCGCGGATGGTCGCCGATCATTTCCGCGATCCGGGCCGGCTGCTGCCCTATCCGGGCGTCGATGGCGTGGTGGCGCTGACGCATAAATCCGGCTGCAGCGTCGCCGACGGTTCGATGTCGATGAAGATGTTGCGCCGGACCCTGGCCGGCTACGCGCGGCACCCGAATTTTTCCGGCGTGCTGCTTGTCGGGCTCGGTTGCGAGGACAACCAGATCGACCAGTTGATCGAGGAGGAAAAGCTCGAACTCGGCGACGGCCTGGCCAAGCTGGTGATGCAGGAAACCGGCGGCACCCGTTCCAGCATCTCGCGCGGCATTGAGATGGTCGAAGCCATGCTGGAAAAGGCGGCGACGAAACAGCGCCAGAAGATTCCGGCGGGTGAAATCATGGTCGGCCTTCAATGCGGCGGCTCCGACAGTTTTTCCGGAATCTCCGCCAATCCGGCGCTGGGTGCAGCGGTCGACCGGCTCGTCGCCTGCGGCGGCACCGCCATCCTGGCGGAGACGCCGGAAATCTATGGCGCCGAGAACCTGCTGCTGGAACGCGCCGTTAGCGACGAGGTCGGGCAGAGGCTGATCGGCCTGCTCGAATGGTGGGACGAGTACACCAGCAGGGAGCCGCAGGGCTTCGACAACAACCCGTCGCCGGGCAACAAGGCGGGTGGGCTGACGACCATCCTGGAAAAATCGCTGGGCGCCGTGGCCAAGGGCGGCACCACCAATCTCGTCGAGGTCTACGGTTATGGGCGGCCCATCGACAAACGAGGCCTGGTGTTCATGGACTCGCCCGGCTTCGATCCGATGTCGGCGACCGGCCAGGTGGCGAGCGGCGCCAATCTCATCGCCTTCACCACCGGGCGCGGCTCTTGCTTCGGCTGTCGGCCCGCGCCCTCGGTCAAGCTTGCCACCAATTCCGAGATGTTCGCCCGCATGGAAGAGGACATGGACATCAATTGCGGGACGATCCTCGACGGCGACTGTTCCATCGAAGAGATGGGCGAGGTGATCTTTCGCGAGATGATCGCCACCGCTTCGGGCAAGGCAACCAAGAGCGAACTGCTCGGCTATGGCGACGACGAGTTCGCGCCCTGGCACGTCAACGCATGGCTATAGATCAGAGGAGAAATCATGCCGACAATCAGTGTCAGGCTGCTCAAGGGACGCAGCATCGACCAGAAGCGGGAGTTCGTCGAGGTGGTGACGCGCGAGGCTGCCCGCATCCTGAAATGTGGGCCTGACGCGGTCGAGATCGTCTTCGAGGATGTCGAGAAGCACGACTGGGGCATCGGCGGGAAGCTGGTGGCTGACAAGTAGCTGGCCATGCGCCGGACAGGGCGGCTCAGCGTCGACATAGGCGGTACCTTCACCGATCTCGTGCTGCTTGCAAGCGATGGGCTGACCTTCTCGGCCAAGGTCAGTTCGACGCCTTCTGTGCCCGAGGACGCGGTGATATCGGGCATGGCCGTAGTCCTCGCTGCGGCCGGCATGGCGCCCGCGGCGCTGACCGAAGTGCTGCACGGCACCACGGTTGGCTCGAACACGCTCCTGCAGAAGCTTGGCGCGCGCACCGGCCTGATCACAACCAGGGGCTTTCGCGACGTGCTGGAGATCGGGCGGTTGCGCACGCCCGGCATGTTCGATCTGACATGGGACAAGCCCGAGCCTCTGGTTGCCAGGCGCTACCGCCTGGAGGTGGCCGAACGCACGCTTGCCGACGGCTCCGTCAGCATTCCGCTACACGCGGATGATGTGCTCTCGGCCGGCGCCTTCTTCCAGGCCGAAGACATCGAATCCGTCGCCATCTGCTTCCTCAACTCCTACAAGAACCCCGAGAACGAGCGCATCGCGGCGCGCATCTTCTCGCAGGCGTTTCCACGGATTGCCCTGACCGCATCCGTGGATGTGCTGCCGGAAGCCGGAGAATACGAGCGGACCTCGACCACGGTCGTCAACGCCTATGTCCTGCCTGCGCTGCGCGGATACCTCGACCGCCTGGAAAGCAAGTTGCGCGTTGTCGGCGTGACAGCCCCGTTGCTGATCGGCAATTCCAATGGCGGGCTCTCCGCATCCGCCACCGCACGGAAGAATCCGGTATTCTTCATCTCATCCGGCCGCTCTTCCGGTGCCGTGGGCGCCGAACGCCTTGCCGCCGTCATCAAGGAGCCGAATCTTGTCGCCTTTGATATGGGCGGGACGACGGCCTCGGCCGCCCTTGTCCATCGCGGCGTGCTGAGCCGCACCCATGAATATGAATTCCGCACCGGCATGTCCGTGCCGTCACGCTTCATCAAGGCCGGCGGCTACATGATGCGGGTGCCGACGGTGGATGTGGCCGAGGTCGGCAATGGCGCGGGCTCGATCGCGGCTATCGATGCGGCGGGCCTGCTGACCGTCGGGCCGCTTTCAGCGGGCGCGGCTCCTGGTCCCGTCTGCTATCGCTTGGGCGGCTCGCGACCGACGGTAACCGACGCCAATGTCGTGCTGGGCTACCTGCCGCCCCGGCTGGCCGGCGGCTCTCTGAAGCTGGATGTCGAGGCGGCGCGTGAAGCGATTGGCAAGACGCTCGGCGCACCGCTTGGCCTTTCCATCGAGGCCGCTGCCTATGGCATCCGCGAGATCGCCAACGCCAACATGGTTCGAGCCATCCGCGCCGTCACCGTCGAGCGTGGCCTTGATCCGCGCGAGCTGACACTGCTCGCTTTCGGCGGCTCCGGCCCGGTACACGCTTGCGACCTGGCAAGGACACTCGGCATCGTGCGCGTGGTGTTTCCGCCGGCGCCCGGCGTGTTCACGGCGATGGGCATGCTTGCCGGCGACGTCGAGCATCATGAACTGCGATCGGCACAGGCAAGGCTTGATCGTCTGGACCCGTCGCAAGTCGCGGCGCTCAGGCAGGAGATGCGCGTTGCCGCGACGGAGGCTCTGGTCGCGCAGGGTTATGCGGCGGACACAGTGATCTGTACCGAGCAGATCGACCTGCGGCTCGAGGGCCAGGATGCGTCGCTGTCCATCCCGTTCTCCGGCCCGTTTGACACTGCATCGCTGCGACCGGCCTTCATCGCGGCTTACCGCAACACCTACGGCTACACGCCGATCGATGCGGTGGAAGCCGTGGCCTTGAGGCTGCACGCGCAGGCCCGTGTCTCCGCCCCACTCGATTTCACCGCGCTGAAAGCCGCGCTGACGGAAGTCGATCGGGGCGAGGAAAGGCGCATGGTGCATTTCGGGCGCATCACGGCCACCGAAACACCGATCACAAGGCGCGAGGCGGTGACGGCTACCGTGGCTGGGCCGGTGATCATCGAGGGCGCGGACACGACCATCGTCATTCCACCGAGAGCGTGGGTCGAACCCGATGCGACCGGCAGTCTCGTCGCGACCTTGGAGGCCGCCTCGTGAGCGTCACCGATCCCATCACCTTCGCCGTCATCAAGTCCGGCCTCGACACCATCGTCGACGATATGGCCTATGCCGTTATGCGCACGGCGCGCTCGCCGATCGTGCGCGACGTGCTCGACTATTCGGTGACGATCTGCGATGCCAAGGGGCGCATCCTTAGCCAGGCCAAGACGGTCGCGCTGCATCTTGGTGCCGTACCCGATGCGATGGACGTGATCATCGAGCGCTTTCGGGACGACATGTTCCCGGGCGACGTGATCGTGCTCAACGATCCCTATGACGGCGGCATGCATCTTCCCGACATCTTCATGTTCAAGCCGATCTTTTCTAGCGAACGCCTGCTCGGCTTTTCGGTAGTCATCGCCCATCATTGCGATGTTGGCGGTCGCGTGCCCGGATCGAATGCCTCCGACTCGACCGAGATCTTCCAGGAAGGTCTCCGCATCGCGCCGATGAAGCTCTACGAGCGCGGCATCCCCAACAAGACGCTGTTCAAG
This sequence comes from Mesorhizobium shangrilense, assembly GCF_040537815.1. NCBI lineage: Bacteria > Pseudomonadati > Pseudomonadota > Alphaproteobacteria > Hyphomicrobiales > Phyllobacteriaceae > Mesorhizobium > Mesorhizobium shangrilense. The sequence continues at coordinate 95,855 of NZ_JBEWSZ010000007.1, read as the reverse complement.
ATCATCGAGAAGAATGTGCGGCTGCCCGATCTCGTGCTCGGCGACCTCGATGCGCAATACGCCACCTGCAATATCGGCGAGCGCGAAATGCTCAGCCTGTTCGCACGCCACGGCGATGAACTGGATGTCTATTTCGACCGGCTGATCGACTATGGCGAGGAGCTGACGCGTAAGGCGATCGCCGGCTGGCTGGATGGGGACTATACCTTCACCGACTACATCGACGGCGATGGTTTCTCGCCGGTACCCATTCCGATCGTCTGTCGGATCACTGTCAAGGGTGACCATCTGTGGGTCGACTTCACTGGCTCATCGCCGCAGGTGAAAGGCGCGATCAACGCGACGCTTTCCTTCGTCAAATCCTCGACCTATCTCACTATACGCTGCGCGCTCGACCACGATGTACCCAACAATGCCGGTGTCTACCGCTGCATCACGGTGACGGCGCCTGAGGGCTCGATCTTGAACCCGACCATGCCGGCGCCTGTCGCGGCGCGGGCGCTGACCGGCTATCGCGTCGTCGATACGGTCATGGGCGCGCTGGCGCAAATCACACCGAAGCGGCTGATGGCGGCGGGCGAGGGCGGCAACACGGTGGTCGCTATCGGTGGCTACCACGGGCCGGAGCGCAAACCGTTCGTCTTCGTCGACATGATCAACGGCGCCTGGGGCGGCCGATCGGACAAGGACGGCATCGAGGGCATCACCAATCCCAGCCAGAACATGTCGAACCTGCCCATCGAGACCATCGAGGCACGCTATCCCTTGCTGATGGAAGAATATTCGCTGCGAGTGGATTCCGGCGGCGCCGGGCAGTATCGCGGAGGCCTCGGGTTGAACAGGCAATACCGGTCGCTGGCGGACACCGCCGTCCTGCAATTGCGTGCCGACCGTCACGAGCATCCACCCTACGGGCTGTTCGGCGGCCGGCCGGCGGCCAGCTCGAGGAACCTGATCAAGCAGGGCGACGAATGGCGCGTGTTGCCGGCCAAGGTGACGCTGGAGATCGGCAAGGACACGGTCATCCGCCACGAACAGGCGGGCGGTGGTGGCTGGGGCGATCCGGCGCGTCGCGATCCCCGGGCGATCGCGACGGACCTGCGCAACGAGAAAATCACCGCCGCGAGCGCGGCTGCCGATTATGGGACCAACGGGTGACTCAGCCAGCCCATGAATCCATTCGACTTCAACGAAGCGGGCAAAACGTCCGCGAGCAAGAGGAGATCAAGACATGACCTGGACCGGCCTTTTCCCCGCGGTTACCACCAAGATGCAGGCATCGGGATCGATCGATCTGCCGGCCACCCAGGCAAGCATCGATCGTCAGATCAAGAACGGCGTCTCGGGCGTCATCATCTTGCCGATGCTGGGTGAAAACGCCACGTTGACGCAGCAGGAGCGCGACGCCGTCGTCGCGGCGGCGAGCGAGGTTGTCGCGGGCAGGGTGCCGCTCCTATCAGGTCTGGCAGAACTGTCGACCGATAATGCCATCGCCGCGGCGCGGAACTATCAGAAGCTCGGCGCGCAGGGCCTGATGACCTTTCCAAGTCTTGCCTACCGCACGGATCGCCGTGAAACGGTCGCATGGTACAAGGCCGTCGCCGAGGCGAGCGATCTGCCTGTCATGATCTACAACAACCCCATTGCCTACAAGGTGGATGTCGATGTCGAAACCCTGAAGGCGCTGGTCGATGTACCCGGTATCGTCGCCATCAAGGAAGAGACAGGCGACATCCGGCGCGTAACCGACCTGTTCAACGCCTTTGGCGACCGCTTCGACATCTTCTGCGGCGTCGACGATCTCATCCTTGAAAGCCTTGCGCTCGGCGTCGTCGGCTGGGTGTCCGGCATGACCAATGCATGGCCGGCAGAGTGCGTGTCGTTATTCAACATGGCACGCAACGGTGACTTCGCGGGGGCACTTCCTTTGTACCGATTGATGACGCCGGCATTCCACCTCGATACCGACGTTAAGCTGGTCCAATACATCAAATTTGTTGAGCACTTGGTCTATGGCGCTCCAGAACATGTCCGAAGGCCACGTTACCCGATCACCGGTGAGGAACGATCGAAGGTGGAAGAGATAATTCGACGGACGATTTCGGATCTGGCCAACCTAGTCCCCTCTTGAAAGTTGATATCTGGTCGTCGTTTTTGGATCAGAAGCCAACATTGGTCAGCGTCGACGGCAGCCAAAAAAGGCTCCGGCATCCAGGTGAAGACGCGCCAAAAGACGTCGCGAAGCAGCTTGACTATGTAAAGAATTTCATCGCCGTCGGCGTCGACGCCCTCAAACGCGCGGTTTGGGTCGGCGTGATGCTGTTCGCGCCGACCTGAAGTCCGCTTTCAAGACACCTGACTCCAAGAGTTGACCGTCCGCATTTGGTGCGGTGGACGGCTCTCCTCCCTCCCTGCGGTATGATCGCGGGATTAGAGCTGGAGGAGCGCTATGATGAGCAACGTTACGACGATCGGTCTAGATATCGCGAAGTCCGTGTTTCAGGTCCACGGCGTGGATGCGGCTGGTGAGGTTGCCGTCCGCAGAAAGCTTACGCGTGGGCGCGTGCTGGCATTCTTCAAGAGCCTGCCGCGATGCCTGGTCGGGATCGAGGCGTGCAGTTCGTCGCATTATTGGGCTCGTGAGCTCATCGCACTTGGCCACGATGTGCGGCTGCTGCCGGCACAGTATGTGAAGCCATATCTGAAGCGGCAGAAGAACGACGCTGCAGATGCAGAGGCGATCTGTGAGGCGGTGACCCGGCCGACGATGCGCTTCGTGCCGGTGAAGTCGCCCGAGCAACAGAGTGTGATGATGCTGCATCGGGTTAGGTTGATGCTCAACCGCCAGCGCACACAGATATCTAACGCGTTGCGGGCGCACCTATCCGAGTTCGGGATCGTGGCGCCGATCGGACGCAATGGAATCGAGCAACTGCTCACCGTCATCAACGACGAGAACGACGCGAGGATACCCGCTGACGCACGGCTTTGCCTGCAAATGCTGGAGGCACAGCTCCGGGTCGTAAAGGAACAGATCCTCGAAAACGATCGCCGGGTCCGGGCGAGTGCGCGAGAGACCGAGCTGGGTCGTAGGTTGATGGAGATTCCAGGCGTCGGCCCGCTGCTGGCGAGTGCGTTCGTCGCGACCGTCGCCGATCCGCACGCATTCAAGTCGGGGCGATGCCTTTCGGCCTGGATCGGACTCGTGCCAAAGCAGAACTCGAGCGGGGGCAAGGAGAAGCTCGGCAGCATCTCCAAAGCCGGTAATCGATATCTACGCCAGTGGCTCGTCGCCGGCGCAATGGCGGTCATCCGCTATGCTGAGCGGAACGGGACCAGGCGGCCATGGCTCGTGCAGTTGATGGCACGACGAACGACCAAGGTCGCGGCGGTTGCGCTGGCTAACAAGACAGCCCGCATGGTCTGGGCGTGGATGACCGGCGGCGAGCGCTACAGGGAGCCGGTCATCGCATAGAACGAAACAAGGCGCGCGATCGCCGACGAGGTTGGAAAAGGCGGACAGGAGCTAATGCACAAAGCCGGTTGAAACCGCCGGATCAGGAGAACCCACTGGGGCCGTGCACTTCGAGTGCGAGCTTTCGATCGGGACTGAGCCGCGCGAACGGCATTATGGCCAGCGGCACATGACAGGCCGCACCTATAGGTCGGAAACATGGCCGCACCAACCAGCAACTGCAAAGTCTCAAAGACCCCTTGCCAACGGAGAGCCGTCCATACACGGCCCCAAAGCGGTCATTGGAGGCGAAGCGAAGTCGAGTCGCGGCATCAGTGTGAACACGGATGACACCGGCGCAACGGCTTCGAAATCCGCGGCCATCATCCGCGCAGACGCCGATCTGGATCAGGTCGTCGATTCCGTCCGCTGGGACGCTTTCTACCATGCCGGACAGATTTGCTCAGCGCTGTGTCGCGCCATCATCCACGAAGATGTCTATGACGAGCTTGTTGAGCAGCTTGTTACAGAAAGAACTAAAATGACGCGCGAAGCAAACCCCATGACAGCGGGCATTGGACACTTAAAATCTTAGGTTGCCATCATCCCCACCGGGAAGGGGGATTCAACCATAGCGGAGGACCATTCGAAGCTTGTCAAAGTCGGCGCTGCGACGCGCGAAGGTACATAACCAACCACGATTTACGACCGACCGATCACCTAATCTCACGCAGTAACGGCCCCTGACGGCGGCTTGGAAATCACGTTCGTCGCCAAAAGCATGTATGCCCGTGAGCGCGAGGCATCTCAGTATCGATATACGATGATCCTCTCCGCTGTCCATCCTGAATGGAAAAGATCGACAGCGATGACCCGCCGTCAACCGTTCAGGTCCTGAGTGAGAGCGGGATCGTCTTCGAGGCATTCCGGACAGACGTAGGCGTACGGCTCGACCAAGATGTGCACCGTCGCCGGCCGCTTGCACCTGTCGCATCCGGCTTCCGGAGACGTGAAAGAGAAACCTGGCTCAAAGGCGACATGGCGGCTGAACAACTGCTCCGACACACCGTCGAAAGCACGGCCAGATCGTCGACGCCTATTCGCAAGGCCCTTGGTCCGGATGCCGACGGCCCCATCCGAACGATCGCGGCGATGATATGTGATCGATGAGGACCGCATTCATCTCATCGGGCATCGAGAGGCTGCTCGCCTCAGGCCCGGGAGCCAGCGCTTTCTGACAAACCCTCGATCGCGGTCCTGCCCTTCGAGAATTGAGCGGCGATCCAGCGCACGACTACTTCGCTGACGGCATGGTGGAGGAGATCACCACGGCTCTATCGCGCATGCACTGGCTCTTCGTCACCGCTCGCAGTTCGAGCCTCGCCTGCTAGGGCCATCCCGACAATGTAAACTAGGCCGGAAGCGCATACGTTCTCACAGGCAGTGTTCAGCCCTCCGTCTCGCTGGGTGACCCCATAGCGATGAACGCTCTTCTGGACCATGATCCAACTGCCAACGAGGTCTTCGCCCGTCAGCAGGCGCGTCAACATGCGACTTCCGACCTCCGGCCACGTGTTGGGCCACGACACTTCGTCGAAAGCGGTCCGCTGCTCGGCGTTCAGCACAGAGGCCTAACCAAACGCGGCTAGGTTCGGTCAGCATCGCCTCCGTCAGCTCGTAATATACGTGGCCGCGCGCGTTCTTGACGACCACCTTCCGGACGCGGTCCTGCTCGGAAGTCCAGATGACGCTCTCATCACCGCCCTGTGTGCGGTTGGTCCTCTTCGCTCTCTCGATCCGGTTCCGCAATGCTTGATTGCTCGCGTGCGCGCCGCCCGCTGGATGACCTGCTTGTCCGGGTCGGTCGACCCAGCCAGCACCGCCGCGAGGAAGGCGCCGAAGTACTCTTCGTCTTCGGCGAAGCCAAGGAGAAATGGGCGACCTATCTTGAGGCGCTTGCGGAAGACGTGAGGGGCGTCGATGGCCAGCAACAGCGACGACCTTGTAATCAGCATGGACACCAGCACCATCAAGCGCCAGCTTACGCAGCTTGGCCAGGATATTACAGCGTCAACCGCCGGTATCTCGAAGCAATTCGAGACGATGGGCAAGAGCGTCGATGACTCCTATGCAGAGGCGCATCAATGAGATGGTGAACATTCCTTACACGGGAAAAATTGAGGAATGGACTGGGGCGCTCGCGACGACATCGGGCGCTATGGACAAGCTGGGCCATTCGGCGGGTGCAAAGGGCACCACTATGCGGGCGGTGAACTGGCGGGGTTTGCCTCGGTTTGGCCGCGTGCGCCTATGCCTTGCCGACCGGGAAGGGCAGCACGTTCCCATGGTTGCGGGATTCGAGCTCCCGATAGAGCATCACCAGCATCACCATCTCCGCACTACCGGGGGCCGATTTCTTCGGCATGGGATCCAAGAGCTTTTCGAGTTGAGCGTCGTCCATTGTAGCAAGGTGCAGTTTGATGGCTTCGATGCAGTCGCCAAGCGCGGCTAGCAATTCGGCTGCGTTGTTCTGCATGTTTTTCATTGCTGCCGGATAGATTTTGCCGGCATTGGAATGTCGGTCTGTATTCCTAGAGCGTCCGCTGCCCAGTCTCGCATTTCAGGGGAAGCATCGCTGGACTTTAAGATTGACACTGCCAGCGCCGCAATGTCGGCTGGCGGCTTTTGGTTCGAGACAGCGTACGCAAAATAACCGACTGCCATGGCACATCCTATCGAAATGATCGGTGGGACGAACTGCGTTGTCGTCAGAGCTAATGTGCGCCAGCGTTTGGATGGAATCGTTTTTGGAAGTTCATCCTCATCGATAAGGTCAGTCATTCCACTCAGCCCCGCGAGTCGATAGAACGCCATTTGGTAGGATTATTACCTACATTAGTTAAAGTGCGGATAAAGATTTTGGGAGTACAGAGATATCGGGAAGATGATCTCGTGACCACCTACGTCGTGAGCGTGTTCGAAAAGCCGCTCTGGCGCACCGTGTTGACGACCAAGGACAAGGCGAAGGCGTTGGCCCTGGGAGCGGAAATTGGCTACAAGGTCCGGGATGAGGAGATCACCCCGAAGCCCAAGAAGCGGTAGCAGTGGCCAGTGCGGTTGCCGGTGAAGACAATTGCCTTGTAAGCCGCGCTGGCCTGACGGGGGTAGGGGTCTCCGCCGCACCAAAATTAGCAGAACCTAAATAACGACAAATGGCGCGATCGCGGAAGCTGCTGCTCGTCGCCATAGCGGGATCGGAAGGAGGTGGTTCCCATGCATCCCGAGCGTTCCCCCTACGCACCGTTTGCGACGCGATCGTACCGAAAGCAAGCCGATCAGCTGCGTCCGGCCATCACAGATTGTAGGTCATTGAGCGTGAATTCAATCGAGTATCGGTATCTCGAGCCGTCGGTATAGACGCCTTCAGCCTCGATCGACACGGTCACCGCTCCGCTTGTTTCGCACCTGACATCGCCAGTAATCAAAGGTCGATCGAAGATGGTTCGAGACGTGCCTTCCCGCTTAGCAGGCCCAACTCGCATACGCATTAATTTGGCTCCCCAGCCCATTTTTATAGAGCCGACTAAAGCACTGAAAGAACGGGCTCGCAACAAACTTTGACGTAGTAGCCCAAGACGGCGTAAAGGACCTGTCATTGGGCGCGGGAGTATCCGGCTTTGCAGTAAGCAAGGTTGGCATCGGCGACCAAGCCCCCAAAGTTGGAGAGTCATTGTCGGGTGCGAATTTTCGACCGTTCAAAATCAAAGACTTAACGGGACGCAATTTTGCGTCGTTTAAAATCAATGACATAGGGGTCTCTTGAATTTCAAAGAGACCCCTACGAACTGCAGCCTTCCGACCGAGACCTGATGCCTTCGCCAATTTTGAACGTTTTTCGGAATAACTAACTGCCACCATCGGATAATCGGCAGGCAGCCCCCATTTCGCGCGATACGTGTCCGGCGTCAGTCCATAGACCGTCCTCAGGTGCCGCTTGAGCGACTTGAACTTCTTCCCGTCTTCCAAGCAGATGATGTAATCGGGGAACACCGACTTCTTCGGGTTTACGGCCGGGGCGCGCTTCTCTTCCGGCTGGGGTTCAGGAGTTCCCTGACCTGGTCGAGAGGCATTGCGGCAAGCTTCAGCTTCTGCCGCACGCCGCAGCCGATACGGATCACCCTTCGCGCGTCGCCGGCGCCAGGCAGGCCGTCGATCAGATATTCGATGTCATCTGCCGCCAATCGGCGACGAACGCCAAAGGCACCGTCCCGGAAGGGTATCTTTCCCTGGGCGTGACCACGCCCTCCGGCATTGGACCGGTGACGGCACGTGACCTTCTGAAATTAAATGTACAGGAGTGCTCCGACCTCGCGGATCTCTGCGAGCGGCAAAGCCGGCTGTGGAAAGCTCTTTCAAACGCGCGACCGGACGAGCGCGGCAAGATCGTCGCCGAACAGGGCGAGGAGCTTGTCCGGCTGATAAATCGCTTTTGCGTTGGCGCTGATAAATCGAACCTCAGAGGGCCATATCACCAGTACATTTCTCCTGTATAACGCGAGCCACTGGGCCGCGCTTTTGGGTCTGCATTAGTCGGGTCTCTTCTTCGGGTCGCCAGACCATACGAGAACATACGAAGGATATGGCTGGGCGAACCACCCGCTAACTGTTTGTTTTTGTTGAAAAGACGACGTCCCTCCGGCCCACCATTATCGTTATTTAAATCAGTGACTTACGCTTAATTCTTTGAGTTTGAATTGAGCGTTGTCGGTTAAGTCTCTGCCTTTGGGTGAAATGGTTTTGGGCCCGTTCGTCAATTTTCTCCGTCTCGTTGATGGCACTCGTCACAGGTAGCTCAACACTCCCGGCTTCGAAAGACCCTTCAGCGATGCGTGCGGTGATCGGCGGCAACGACGTACAATTAGGCGGGTTCTGAACTCGGCCGCAGGCTCAAGATGCTTGAAGGCGCTGTGCAAACCGGCGGGACATAGGAGACCTGAACCATCTCTAGGCGGCCCCATTGCGCGCAACTGACGTTCTCCGGTTTAGCTCTCCAAAGCCTCAATCAGCAACTGAAGGTCAAAGCTAGTCGAGGTTAATGTCGAGGATCGGGGCGCTGTGAGTCATCCGGCCTACGGAGATTAAGACATCGCGGCACATCATGGTACGCCGCTCACAACCCTGCTCGCGCGACTTAGCATGTCGTCGCGATTAAGGTCTTCACAGCCACAGGCGTCAGCCAGGAAAGGTCTTGCGCGCTTGCGCTGTCAACGACAGCGTCGACGAAGGCAACACCCTTCAGTCCATCATAGGCAGTGGGGATATCGCGACCAATGGCTGACGGCTCGCGCTTCTCGCGCTTGGCGTGGATCGCTTCCGCAAATCCGGCATAGAGGTTGGCGAACGCCTCCAGATATCCCTCGGGATGTCCCGGCGGCGTGCGGGTACGGGCCTTTGCTGCTTTGCTGAGATCATCGGCGCCGCGCTTGATGATCTCGGTTCGTCCGCCAAGGCGCGCATGGACGAGCTCGTTCGGCTGCTCCTGGAACCAGGACAGCGAAGCTTTCTCGCCGAAGACGCGCAGACGCACGCCATTTGATGATCCGAGCGCCACTTGCGAGGACCACAGCAGTCCGCGGGCGCCGCCTTGGTAACGCAGCAGAACGTGAGCATTATCATCGAGGGCACGTCCCTGGACGAACGTGGCGAGATCCGCCGTGAGAGATTCGAGCTTCAGGCCAGATACGAAACCCGCCAGGTGGTAGGCATGGGTGCCGATATCGCCGATCGAACCACCTCGGCCGTTCTTCTTGGGATCGGTGCGCCACGCCGCTTGTGCATTACCCTCCGTCTCGATGGCAGTCGCCATCCACTCAAGCGAATATTCGACCTGAACGGTGCGGATCTTGCCGAGCTGGCCGGTGGCGACCATGTGTCGGGCCTCGTGCACCATCGGGTAGCCCGAATAGGTGTAGGTCACGCCCATGAACCTATCGCTGTCGCGCACCAGTCTCTCTAGCGCGATGGCGTCCTCCAACGTCGCTGTCAGCGGCTTCTCGCAAATCACGTCGAAGCCTGCTTCCAGGAATGCTTTGCTGATGGGGAAATGCGTGAAGTTAGGCGTGCAAATGGCAACGGCGTCGATTTTGTCGTCGCGCTCGAGCTCACCTTTGATCATGGCCTTGTAGTCGTCATAAGACCGGGAAGGGTCGAGGCCTTCGCGGGCCGCAAACGCGTGTCCGCGGGCCGAGTCGACATCGAACGCGCCGGCGACGAGTTGCCAGGCGCCGTCCTGTCTAGCGGCGATGCGGTGGATGTTGCCGATATAGGCCCCCTGGCCGCCGCCAATCATGCCCAGCCGGAGGGGTTTCTTCGTCGTCGTGTCGGACATTTCTGTCTATGCCTCAGTCAAGCCCGAGCATTGCCCGGTTAGCGTCCTTGTTGGCGCCAGATTTCACAAAGTCGTCGAACGCCCGGTCGGCGACACGGATGATGTGTTTTCGGATGAATTCGGCGCCTTCCGCCGCGCCGTCTTCCGGGTTCTTGATGAAGCATTCCCATTCAAGGGTTGCCCATCCGTCGAAGCCGTAGGTGGACAGCTTCGTAAAGATGGTTCCGAAATCCACCTGGCCGCCGCCGAGCGACCGGAAGCGCCCGGCGCGCTTGGACCACGGCTGGAAGCCGCCATATGCACCGGTCTTGCCGTCGGGCCGAAACTCCGCGTCCTTGACGTGGAACATCTTGATGCGCTCGTGGTAGTGATCGATGAACGCCAGATAGTCCAAAGCCTGCAGCACGAAGTGGCTGGGGTCGTAGAGGATGTTGCAGCGCGGGTGGTTGCCGACGCGCTCGAGGAACATTTCGAAGGTCAGCCCGTCGTGAACGTCCTCACAAGGGTGGATTTCGAAGCAGAGATCGACACCCTGCTCGTCGAAATCGTTGAGGATGGGCAGCCAGCGGCGGGCAAGTTCGTCGAAAGCGTCGTTTGAGAAACGCCGCATGTTCATGTCGTCGATCAGCCGCTGGCGCAGCGGGCTGATCGCTGCATCGAGAATGGGATGGTGCATGGTCAGGCTCCTTGTTGAAGAAGCCCGCCATGCTCTGCTCCAGCCGAACGACGCTCGACGCGAGCGCGACGATCGGTTCTTGATCTCTACCTCAACCGCAAGCGCCCCTCCCGCGCAGCCGGTTCGTTCCTCGGCCCCAAAGCTGCCGGACCGCAACGCGCCCAATGTCCGCCGTTGAGGTCAGCTGCGCCGATTCTCGAAAGCGGACATCATCGACGACAGCGCAGGGGATGCAGCGCAAGCATCACATCGCTGCTTCCTGCTCCATCTCCTTCATGTCCTGAAAACGATCCGCGATCCGCGGATGGAGGCGGCCGCCATCCGCCGCGCCGATGGCTACGACGATTTCGTCGGCGGCCGGTCCATCGGCGATCTGGAAGTTGGCAGTGATGAAATGCGAGCGGCGACCGTTCTCGCTCTTGTGCATCATCGGCAATGACAGCAGCGCGCCCGGCGCGTTGCGGGTGTTGCAGAATTCGAGATAGGTCGTGCCGCCGACGGCGTCGCGGAAAACATTGCCGAAGCGCAGCGTGTGGATCATGGCGGAGGCATGCTCGATCTCGCCGGCGGTTCCGACGGCGGCGGCCTTGCCGTAGCTTTCGATGCGTTCCGCCGGCATCAGCCCAATCAGGCGGCGCGTGAGTTCCTGCCCGAGCCGGGGTGCGATGGCGACAATCTCCGGCCGCAAATCCTCGACAAAGCCGCGCCCGGCCCATGGATTGCCCAAGACGGCGGCGACGACGATCGATGTCACCGGCCTGGCGGCCGCCCTGCCGCCTTCAAGGTGGACTTCCTCGATGAAGGTACAGACTTTTCGCAATTCCATGATTTGGCCTCTCCACGTGGAAGCTCAAATCTAGTGAGCGCCAATCGGCGGGTATTCCTCCGGTTCGTAGGAAGAATCGGCGTGCGCCCCGCTTGGAAGCGGTGTAGCGTTCGTATATCCGCGACGGCTTAAATTCGCCCTTCGCGAGTGGCGGAAGATCAGGCGTGGACCACGAGTCGCAAATTCTCTCCTTGCGGGACGCCGCCAGCCTCATCAATTCGGGCGGCGATCTCCAGTCCGTGCTGCGCGACCTCGTGCTGGCGGCCTGCCGTCATGCCAAATGGACGTTGGGCTCGATCATGGGCATCGATGCACCGCATGGCCACGCCTATGTCATCGTGCGCCACGATCCGACGCTCATTCACCGCACGCTGCCGGACCGCTGGGAACTGGCCACCAGTCCCTCGATCGTCGCGCTCAACCGCAATGAACCGGTCTATATCAGGGACGCGCGGGTGTCAGAGGAATTCCCGGGCTATCGCCGCGAGGCCTTCGAGCGCGACTACCGCAGCGTGCTGGTTATGCCGATGAACTGCGTCGACGAAGACGGCCGGCCGATGGTGCTGACCGTCGTCTCGCGCGAGATCACCGAAGTGACGGCGGAGGATATCGCCTTCATCGGCATGATCGTGCATCTGGGCGAGATCGCGGTCGAGAAGCAGCATCGGCTGCGCCAGGAGAAGCAGGCTGGCGAACGCCTGCAACGCGCGCTTTCGGCGCACACCTCGCTTTTGCAGCAGGCCTTGTCGGACGGGTCCGTGGTCTCGCTCGCCGAAAAGGTCAGCGAGCTTCTGCCCAATCCGGTGGTGGTGATCGATTTCCATGCCAATCTAGTCGTCGCCGGCCGTTCCCCGAGCGAGGCGCATTTCGACATCGCCTCCTGGCAGCAGGCGGTGAGTGGAACGCTGAGCCGGCAGATCTTCAAGATAGCGCGTAGCGCGTCCGACGGGCGCCACACCGAGACGCTGTTTGTCGATGACGGCAAGCGACAGCTCAAGCTTTCGGTGCGCATCGAGCCGCTCACCATCGACGCCGAAGTGGTTGGCGCGCTGATGATTTTCCCGACGCCGCAGGCATCGGGCCAGCTCGACCAGATGCTGCTCGACAGCACCAAATTCGCGCTCAGCGTGCAGATGATGCGCAGCTTCGTGCGCTTCCGTTTCGAAACGCGTTCGCTAACCGAGCTTTTCCTGGAGGTGGCGGAGCGCCGCTGGCGCGACGAGGCCGATATCGTCAATCGCGCCCGCCGGCTGGGGCTCGACTTGAGCGTTGCGCAGAAGATGATCGTCGTCGACCTCGCCGAGCAGGCGAAGGACGGTGCTATCGGCCTTGCCGATCCGCATCATGCGCTCATGCGTCTCCTGCAGCAGGCCGGCATTGCCGGCACGGCAATCGCGGTGGAAGATGGGCTTGTCTGCCTGGTTCCTGCCGATGCCGGGCAGGACGGCGCGCGCTTCGCGAAATTGCCGCACAGGATCGCGGCCGAGCTCGGCCGCTATTTCGAACGCGAACCGGTGGTCGTGCTTTCCGAGGCCTGTGCCGCGCTGGGAGATTATCCCATCGCCTGGGAGCGGTGCCGCCGCATGATCCGGATCGGCCGTTCCTTCGGGCGCACCGGTGTCTTCGCCGGCCAGGATTTCGGCCCGCTGCCGATATTGGTCGCCGCCGCCGACGCTCCCGACGTGCGCGGCTTTGTCGAGGACAGTATCGGCGCCCTGATCGCGCATGACCGCGAGCACGGCACGCCCTATCTGGACACGCTGTTTGCCTATCTGCGCGAGGGCTGCCGCAGCCAGGCCTGCGCCGACGCAATCGGCCTGCATGTCACCACCTTGCGCTATCGCCTGTCGCGCATCGAGGAACTCTTCGGGATCCGTCTCGACACGCCCGAACAGCGCTTCGCGGTTGAACTGGCGATCCGTCTCAGCGGCATCATCGACAGCCGCGTGCCGGCAGCCCGCTAGACTCTCCTGACCTCGCCACCACTGTTGCGATGCGAGCCGCCGCAAGCTCAGGTTCGCCGCGCTCGCGCTTGCTCGGGATAACAGCAGCACGCTGCGCCATCTTTCCTACAGACCGGAGGAAGAACGCCGGCCGGCTCCTGCCTAGCTTTCATCCGACACTATGGAGGAAAGCAATGGCGGACGCGGTGGCACAAAGGACGATCGATCCGATCGCCTTGCGTCGTGCCTTCGGCACCTTCGTCACCGGCGTCACCGTCATCACCACGCGCGATTGCGACGGCAATCCGCGCGGCATGACCGCCAACTCCTTCACCTCGGTCTCGCTTGACCCGCCATTGCTCCTGGTCTGCGTCGGCAAGGCGGCGGCGAGCTTTCCCGCCTTCAACGAAACACGGTCCTTCGCGGTCAATTTCCTGCATGAAGGCCAGGTCGAAATTTCTTCGGTGTTCGCGTCCAAAGCGGCGGACAAATTCCAGTCGGTCAACCATGACCGCGCCCACACCGGCGCGCCGATCCTGACCGACAGCCTGACATGGTTCGACTGCACCGTTCACAACCGCATCGAGGCCGGCGACCACATCATCCTGATCGGCCAGGTCCAGGCTTTCGGCACCAGCCCATCGGCGCCGCTCGGATTTTGCCGCGGCCGTTACGCCAGCGTGAAGGATCCGCTGCCCGCCGGCTGGCTGGCCTCGCAGGACATGATCATCGGCTATCTGGTCGAAGCCGGAAACCGCATCCTTTTGCGCAGCGATGGCAAGGGAGGCTGGGTGCTGCCGACGGCGCGGCGCCGCAAGGCCGACAGCCAGCTCGTCCTCGATGGCGGCGAGGCGCTTAGCCTCGTCCCTGAAAACACCTTCCTCTATTCGGTGTTCGACGTCGCCGACAGCGACCCGGGCTATCTGATCTACCGCGCCGAACTGAGCCGTGAGAGCGCGCAGGCCGCGCTGCCGGATGGCCACGCCTTCTTTTCCGTCGACGCGCTGCCCTATGAGCGGATCGCCACGCATGAATTGCGCGCCATGCTGCGCCGCTATGCGCGCGAGCGCCAGGACAAGCGCTTCGGCATCTACATCGACACCGGTGACGGCGGCCGCGTCGCCATGATCGACGGCCAGTCGCAATCGTGGACGCAGGCCGCGTCCGAATGATGTTCCACGCAGGACAGACAGCATGAAAACGACGGTCGGATCGCTCGAAGGCTCACGCCAGAACCTGTTCATCAACGGTGCGTTCGTGGCCCCGAAAGGCGGGCAGTACATCGACAGTTTCGACCCGACCACCGGCAAGCCCTGGTACCAGTTCGCCGAGGCCGATGCCGAGGATGTCGGCGCGGCTGTCGAGGCCGCGCGTTCCGCTTTCGCAAATCCAGCTTGGCGGCGCATGACCCAGACCGACCGGGGTAAGCTCGTTCGCCGGCTGGCGGAACTTGTGCTGGAGCACGCCGACGAGCTGGCGCTGATCGAGACACGCGACAATGGCAAGCTGCTCAAGGAAATGCGGGCGCAGATGCGCGCCATGCCCGACAGCTACACCTATTTCGCCGGGATGGCCGACAAGCTGCTCGGCGACACGATTCCCGTCAACAAGCTCGACATGCTCAACTTCAACCTGCGCGAGCCGATCGGCGTCGTCGGCATGATCACGCCGTGGAACTCGCCGCTGATGCTGCTCACCGGCACGCTGGCGCCATGCCTGGCGCTCGGCAACACTGTGGTCGTCAAGCCGTCCGAGCATGCCACGGCCTCGACGCTCGCTCTGGCCGAGCTGATCATGGAAGCCGGCTTTCCCGCCGGCGTCGTCAATGTCGTCACCGGCACCGGTGCCGTGGCGGGGGACGCGCTGACGCGCCACCCTGGTATCGCCAAATTCGTCTTCACCGGTTCGACGGTGACGGGACGCCGCATTGCCGCCAATGCGGCGGAAAACCTCATTCCCTGCTCGATGGAGCTCGGCGGCAAGTCGCCGCATGTCGTCTTCGGCGATGTCGACATCGACCATGCCGTCAACGGCGTCGTGTCCGGTGTGTTCGCGGCGGCGGGGCAGACCTGCGTCGCCGGTTCGCGCTGTTTCGTCGAGGCCAGCGTCTACGATCGCTTCGTCGAGGCGCTGGTCGAGCGCACGAGGCGCGTGCGGGTCGGATCGCCGACGCTGGAGGAAACCGACATCGGTCCGCTGGCGCTGTCGGCGCAGCTTGCCAAGGTGGAAACCTATGTCGCCTCGGGCGTGCGCCAGGGCGCGAGCATCGCTGCCGGCGGCAGGCGGCCGCAGGCGGCCGAGCTTGCCGGAGGCTGGTATTTCGAGCCGACCGTGATGACCGATGCCGATAACGGCATGGACTTCATGCAAGAGGAACTGTTCGGGCCCGTTGTCGGCGTCATGCCGTTCTCTTCGGAAGACGAGATGATCCAGCTCGCCAACGACACACGCTATGGGCTGGCCTCCGGTATCTGGACGCGGGACATCAACCGCGCGCTGCGCTTCGCCAGGAATGTCGAGGCCGGCACGGTCTGGGTCAATACCTACCGCGCTTCCTCCTTCATGTCCGCCAATGGCGGCTTCAAGGAGAGCGGCTACGGGCGGCGCGGCGGCTTCGACGCCATGGAGGAGTTCTCGCGCCTGAAGAACGTCGTCATCGACTACTCCGGCGCCATGCATGACCCCTTCATCATCCGCCTTCGCTGACCAACGACGCAACGACCGGGAGACCGACATGAAATTCGCCGTTTCGCTGACCATGGAACGCTTCTCGCCCGACATGCCGATGGCAAAGGTGAAGAGCAATCTGCTCGACCTGGCGCGCCTGGCCGATGAGGGTGGCTTCGAGACGCTGTGGACGGCGGAGCATCACACGATCGAATGCACGATCTCGCCCAACCCGCTGATGACGCTGACCTGGCTTGCCCAGCATACCGAGCAGATCCGGCTCGGCACCTCGACGCTGGTCGCGCCCTACTGGAGCCCGATCCGGCTGGCGGGGGAGGCGGCACTTTGCGATCACCTGACCGGCGGTCGGCTGGAGTTCGGCATCGCGCGCGGTTCGTACCAATACGAGTTCGACCGCATGGCCGGCGGCATGCCACAGCAGGAAGGCGTTGCCTATCTGAAGGAGCTGGTGCCGGCGGTGAAGAAGCTGTGGGCGCAGGATTATGCCCATGACGGCGATTACTGGAAGTTCCCGCTCGCCGCCGGCGTGCCGAAGCCACTGCAGAAGCCGCATCCGCCGATCTGGGTGGCCGCGCGTGATCCCGGCACCTTCGACTGGGCGGTGGGCATCGGCGCTTCGATCCTGTCGACGCCCTTGTCGGCGCCGGCGGCCGAGATCGCCGTGCTCGGCGAGAAATTCCGCAAGGCCGTCGCCGATCATCCGGAGGTGCTGCGCCCGCGCCTGATGATGCAGCGGCGCACCTGCGTCTACGAACGGGCGCAGGACTGGGAGATCGCGGTCGGGCATGCCATCGACTACGGCCGCGCCTTCGAGAACCTGTTCCAGAACATCGGCACCGTGCAAAACGGCTTTCCCGAAGCCGTCCCCTACGAGAGCGTCAAGGGCAAGGACAACTACAATCCGGAAAACATCCGCCGCAACCTGATGTTCGGCACGCCCGACGAGGTGATCGAGAAGCTGCTCGACTATGAAGCGGCGGGCGTCGACCAATATTGCCTCGGCCTGACGTTCAACCTGCCATTCGAGCTGCAGAAGAAGACGATCAAGCTGTGGGTCGACGAGGTGATGCCGGTTTTTGCGGCCCGGGAGCGCGACAGGGCGCGACAGGCGGCGAGGGCGTGACCATGGCGCGCTCCGGCCAGCTCGATGTCGAGGGTGTGCTGCTCAACTGGCGCCTTGAGGGTGAGGGCGGCGTGCCGCTGGTCTGCATCCATGGTGTCGGCTCCTATCTCGAAGCCTGGAATGGCGTGGCGGGCCAACTGAAAGATCGCTTCGCGGTCCTCACCTTCGACCTGCGCGGTCATGGCCGCTCCAGCCGGGTCAAGGGCCGCTACGAGATCGACGATTTCGTCAAGGAGACGCTGGCGCTGGCCGACCATGTGGGGTTTGCCACCTTCCATCTGGCGGGGTTTTCGCTGGGTGGCCTGATCGCGCAGCGCCTGGCGCTGACGCATGCCGAGCGCCTGCAGAAACTGGTGCTGCTGTCGACGGTTGCCGGCCGCACGCCCGAGGAACGGCACGCGGTGCGTGGCCGGCTGGCGGCGCTGATGGCGAGTGACGCTTCGGCGCATCATGCCGCCTCGCTGTCGCGCTGGCTGACGGAGGATTTTCAGGACAGCAACCCGGAGGTCATCGCCGAGTTGCGCCGGCGTGACGCTGAAAACGACCGCGACTGCTATGCGGCCGCCTATCGCGTTCTGGCCGAAACCGATTTCGGCGGCGTTCTCGACCGCATCACCTGCCCGACGCTGATTGTGACCGGCGAGGACGACCAGGGTTCCAGCCCGCGCATGGCACGGCTGATGCACGAACAGGTGCAAGGGTCGCAACTCGCCATCCTGCCCGGACTTCGCCATTCGATCCTGATCGAGGCGCCGGCTCGGATTGCCGCGGTGATGGACGTTTTTCTGTTGGGTCAAGGTGGCAAGAGGGCGGCGGCCCATGGATAGCAAC
The DNA here is from genome assembly GCF_040537815.1 of Mesorhizobium shangrilense. Lineage (NCBI taxonomy): Bacteria > Pseudomonadati > Pseudomonadota > Alphaproteobacteria > Hyphomicrobiales > Phyllobacteriaceae > Mesorhizobium > Mesorhizobium shangrilense. Next base: position 77,926 of record NZ_JBEWSZ010000007.1, on the reverse strand, counting down.
CTTCGCGAGGCAGGAGAGCGACGCCGGCCCCAAGCTTCACACGACACTTTGCCGGCATCAGGCCGGCCCCTTCCCTGTGATCGGGGGAATGGCGACGGCAAACATCCTCCGCGGCATCGGAAGACCGGACCGGCCGCGAGGTCGCTAAATCCGCGAGCCTTTGGGAGAGGACGCCGACCTGGTCGGCACGAAATTGCGAAGTCACGACCGGCTGAACCATCGTGACCGCAAGGGACTGAACAACAACAGGGGAATACGCACATGACAATCTGGAACAGACGACACGTGACGATGGCCGCGGTGGCGCTTGCGCTCGGCGCATATCCTGCTCACGCAGGCGCGGTGCTCGACCGCGTGATGGCGGCCGGCACCCTCAAGGTGGCGACCGATGCCAACTGGGCGCCGCAGTCCTTCGTGAATGCCAGCAACGAGCTGGACGGCTTCGATGTCGACGTCGCCAAAGCGATCGGCAAGCACCTCGGCGTCAAGGTCGAGTTCATCACGCCCGGCTGGGACATCATCACCGCCGGCCATTGGGCAGGGCGCTGGGACATGCATGCCGGCTCGATGACGCCGACCAAGAAGCGCGCCGAGATCTTCGATTTTCCGGCGGTCTACTATTACACACCGGCGGCCGTTGCCGTGCACAAGGACAGCAAGGCCAAGACGCCGGCGGACCTCGACGGCAAGGTGGTCGGCGCCACCAGCACCTCCACCTTCGAGGCCTATGCCAAGAAGGATCTGACACTCGATGCCGCCGGCGCGCCGCCATTCGAGTACAAGCTCAACCCGAAGGAGGTCCACTCCTACGAGAATTCGACGACCGCCTTTGACGACCTTCGCCTCGGCGACGGCGTGCGCCTGGATGCGGTGGTCTCTTCGCTGCCGTCGATCCTCGATGCCGAGAAGGCCGGTTACCCGATCAAGCAGCTGGGCGATCCGGTCTTCTACGAGCCGCTGGCGGTCGCCATCGAACGCGGCGATCCCGAACTCTGCGCCAAGATCGCCGACGCCGTGAAAGCAATGAAGGAGGACGGCACGCTGAGCAAGCTTTCCGAAAAATGGTACGGGCAGGATTATTCGAAAACAAACTAGCCCCTCAAAAAGGCGGCCTGCCCCGGCAGGTCGCCGAACAGCCGGTGCTCAAGATGCTTTATCCGGATACCGTCGAAGCCGAAATCCTTGTCCACAAACCCTGGTTCGTGGCGACGATGTTCGGCGTCGTTCTGCTTCTCTTCATGGCTTTCAACATGTCGGGCACCAGCTTTGCCGAACTGATGCGTCCGGTGATCGGCGAACCGTCGGTGAGCGGCCTTTACGGCCGCTTTGCCATTGCCTTCGCCATCGCGGTGATCTTCACCTTGAACGTCGTGCTGATCGGTTTCGCGCCGCTCAAGTTCCAGATCGGCATCGTCTGGCTCGAACTGCTGCTGCTGTTCATTGCCTTCTTCGAGACCTTCCATCTCAGCCTGCCCTTCATCAGGGAGAAGCTGCCGTTTCTGATCAGCCAGGGCGTTGTCACCACGCTCTACGTTTCGGCGATCTCGATTGTCATCGCTTCCGTCATCGCGGTCGCCGGCGCGGTCGCCAAGCTTTCCAGCAATGGCTTCGCCTACGCCATCGCCAGCTTCTACACCTCCTTCTTCCGCGGCCTTCCGCTGCTCATGCAGGTCTACCTGATCTATCTCGGCCTGCCGCAACTCGGCTTCGTCATCAATGCCGTGCCTGCTGGCATCCTGGCGCTTTCGCTCTGCTACGGCGCCTACATGACCGAGATCTTCCGCTCCGGCATACAGAGCATCGATCACGGCCAATGGGAGGCGTCGCGCTCCATGGGCTTCGGCTTCGCGCTGACCATGCGCCGGATCATCCTGCCGCAGGCGCTGCCGGTCATCATTCCGCCGACGGGCAACCAGTTCATCTCGATGCTGAAGGATTCCTCGCTGGTCTCGGTCATTGGCGTTTGGGAGCTGATGTTCCTAGCGCGCACCCTCGGCCAGAAGACCTTCCAGCACATGGAGATGCTGATTTCGGCAGCCATGATCTACTGGATGTTGTCGATCTGCCTCGAACTGGTTCAGTCGCGGATCGAACGGCACTACCACAGGAGCAAGGTGCGATGAGCGCTCCGGCCATCATTGAAGCCAAGGCCGTTTCCAAATGGTACGGCCAGTTCCACGCGCTGAAGGACATTAACCTGACCGTCCACAAGGGCGAGCGGATCGTTATCTGCGGGCCCTCGGGTTCCGGCAAATCGACGCTCATCCGCTGCTTCAATCGCCTGGAGGCGCATCAAGAGGGCGATATCACCGTCAACGGCGTTGCGCTGCATGGCAAGATGGGCAACGTCGCCGCCGTGCGCTCCAACGTCGGCATGGTCTTCCAGCACTTCAACCTGTTTCCGCACATGACGGTGCTGATGAACTGCATGGCCGGCCCGATGTGGGTGAAGGGCGTGTCGGAAAAGGAGGCGCGCAAGACCGCGCTGAAGTTCCTCGAGCGGGTCCGCATTCCCGAGCAGGCGAACAAGTTCCCCATCCAACTGTCCGGCGGCCAGCAGCAACGCGTGGCGATCGCCCGCAGCCTGTGCATGAAGCCGGCTGTCATGCTGTTCGACGAACCGACCTCCGCCCTCGATCCGGAAATGGTGTCCGAGGTGCTAGAGACGATGACGGGATTGGCTCGCGACGGCATGACCATGGTCTGTGTGACGCACGAGATGGGTTTTGCGCGTGCGGTCGCCGACCGGGTGATCTTCATGGACGCTGGGCAGATCGTCGAGGAGGGCACGCCCGACGCGTTTTTCGGCAACCCGAGCCATGATCGAACGAAGTTGTTCCTCAGCCAGATTTTGAAGCATTAGGCTTCTTGGAAAGGGCTGCTTTTCCAGTCGAATATCGGGAAGCGGAAAGTCGGCTCTCGGCCCCATAGCCGGCATCCAAACGTCTTGTCTGATTTCGCATGTGCAACCGATGAGGCGACAGCGGTGAAGCGCGGATTGCTCATCACCGCGTTAAGAATTGCCGGAAACGTTCCGATCGGCTTGAGCTAAAGACTTCCTCCGGCGGCCCTTGCTCTTCGACGATCCCCTTATGAAGAAAGACGACCTTGCTCGAAACGTCTCGCGCGAAGCCCATCTCGTGCGTGACCACCAGCATGGTCCGCCCTTCTTCCGCCAGTGCACGCATGACTTTCAGTACCTCCCCGACAAGTTCGGGGTCCAGCGCGGACGTCGGTTCGTCGAACAGCATGACGCGGGGGCGCTGGCCGAGCGCACGGGCGATGGCAGCACGCTGCTGCTGGCCACCGGAAAGGTGTATCGGATAGTGATTGATCTTATCCGCGATGCCTACCTTAGCAAGAAGCTCCTTCGCCTCCTCAACGCACTCTGCGCGCGGGCGACCTTGGACGTGAACCGGGGCTTCGATGACGTTTTCCAGAATCGTCTTGTGCGACCAGAGGTTGAAACTCTGAAAGACCATGCCGATGCGGGCACGCAGGCGGTCGACCTGTGCCCGGTCGGCAGGCCGCGGCCCGGACTTCGTCTGCTTCATCCGCATCATCTCGCCGCCGATGGAGACTTCGCCTCCGGTCGGGATTTCCAGCATGTTGATGCAGCGTAGCATCGTGGACTTGCCCGAGCCGGAGGATCCGAGGATCGAGACGACATCACCATCACAGGCGTCCAGTGAAACGCCCTTCAGTACGTCGAAAGCCCCGTAGGCTTTCCGCAGGTCGCGGATGCGAACGGCTGGAACCGCACCGGCAAGAGGGCTTTGCTGCGACTGCATTTCACTCATACTGCGTCTTCCCTCTCGATGACGATCGGCCTCGGAGCAGACCTCAGATGCGGCGTCAGCCTGTGTTCCAGGAAGTGGATGACGCGCGTGATAACATAATTGATAATCAGATAGATGCTTCCCGCGACGACGAAGACCTCGACCGCGCGGTAGGTTTCGGAAATCAGTTTGGCCGCAAGGCCGGTGATTTCCATCATGGTGATCACCGAAGCCAGCGCCGTCGCCTTCACCATCAGGATGATTTCGTTGCCGTAAGCAGGCAGGGCCTGGCGGATGGCAAGGGGCAGGACGATGCGTCGGAACACCGTGAAGCGGCTCATGCCGCAGGCACGGGCGGCCTCGATCTGGCCCTCCGGCACGGACTGCAGGCCGCCCCGGATTATCTCGCTGCCATAGGCGGCCGTGTTCAGAGCAAGCGCGATGATAGCGCACCAGTAAGGTTGGCGAAGGATCGGCCACAGCATGCTGTAGCGAAGCGTCGGGCACTGGCTGAGGCCGTAGTAGATCAGAAAGATCTGCACCAGCAGCGGGGTCGAGCGAAACACGAAGATGTAGGCCCTCGCAGCCCACTCGAGCGGCCGAATGCCCGAAAGCCGTAGCAGCGCCAGGATCAGGGCGAGGACCATTCCGAGCGCCACCGAGATGGACATCAATTGCAGGGTCAACGGAACGCCGGGCAGCAGCCGCTGAGAGGCAACGAGAAGGAAGGAAAAATCCATTATCCTCTCCTGAGACCGCGGGTGAAGTGTCTTTCGGCGTATTGCAGCGCCCATCCCGAAGCGGAAGAGATGAGCAAATAGAGGATTGCCGCCGCCAGGAAGAAGGAGAAGGGCTGCTTGGTCGAACCTGCACCGATCTGCGCCTGACGCAGGATTTCTACGAGCCCCGTCACCGAGATCAGCGACGATTCCTTCAGGACGAGCTGCCAGATATTCGCAAGTCCGGGCACGGCGAAACGCAGTGTCAGAGGCGCGATGATGCGACGGAAGGCTAGCGCAGGCGACATACCCGTAGCGTAGGCTGCCTCGATCTCCCCGCGCGCGACCACTTGGTACGCGCCGCGGAAGACTTCCGTGTGATAGGCGCCTGACACGATGGCAATCGCCATGGCGCCAGCGAAGAAGGCCGGCAGGCTTAGGAAGCCTTGGGCGCCGAAGAGCCGGCCGATCGGCGTGAGGATGGCGCTGGAGCCGAAATAGAAAAGGTAGATGACCAGGAGGTCGGGAATTCCGCGCAGGACTGTTGTGTAACCATCAGCGAGCGCACGGACGACGGTGCTCCCGGATATCTTCGCCCATGCGCCGAACGCACCTATTATCGCCCCGGCGATGAACCCCGTCACCGCCACCGCGATTGTCATGGCAGTTGCCGCTGACATGGCGGGACCCCAGCCGTCGGGAGCAAAGCTAAAGACGGTCGTCAGCCTGAAATCATTCATGGCCAGCTACCTGCGTGACTTTGCGGTTAGGAACGTACGTCATCGCGGCGTGCCGGTGGCTGCCGAGAAGCGGGCCGGGCTGAACGCGGCTATCGGAATGGCGCTTTGGCCATCGGCGACGAGGTCTGCGATGACCGAGCCGACGATAGGGCCGAGTTGGAACCCGTGCCCGGAAAAGCCGAAAGCGTGCCAGAGGTTGCGCGCGACCTGGCTGGGCCCGATGACAGGGATGACGTCCGGCATCAATGCTTCCAGCCCTGCCCAGCTTCGTACGATGGTCGCGCGGCGCAGAATCGGGAAGAAGTCGTAGACCGTCTGGGCGCTCACCACCATGCGGTCTGCAACCGTGTCGGCCGTTTCGGCATTCAGATCGGGATCGCCGAGGATACCGCCGCCAATGACGACGGTGCCGGCTTCCGTTTGCTTGAAGGAGAGCACCCGGTCGATGCCGATCACCACGGGATCGATGAAGTGGGGCATGCGAGATGTGACCATCAGCGTTGAGGCGAAATGCGTGCTGGGAAAATGCTCACCGATCATCGCCGCCACCTGCCAGGCCCAGGCTCCGCCGCAATTGACCACGATGTCCGACCTGAGGACGCCGCTATCCGTCATGACCGTCCAGCCGCCGTCGCCTTGCTCGAGCCCGGTCACGCGCGTCCGCTCCATGATGCGAACGCCAAGCTGTTCGGCACGCAAGCGGAAGGATTGCGTGGTGCGGAAAGGGTTCGCATGACCGTCTCGGCGCGAGATGATGCCGCCGCGGCAAATATCGGCTGCCCCGGGAACGAGACGCCTGAGTTCTTTGGCGTCGATCACTTCCTCGAACGCGTGGCCGAGTGAGCGCATTTCGGCCACCCGCGTCTGGCACCAATCCATCTCCGCTTCACTTGCGGCGATCCCTATCTGCCCGATGCCGCCGATGAATTCACAGTCCTTTGCCAGTTTAGGACCCAGCAGGTCGTCCAGGCGCTCCCATCTGTCCATTGCAGCCATGGACAACGGGACTTCCGCCGCATGGCGCATGAGTTGCCGCACGCCGCCCGCGTTGACGCCCGAGGCATGGCGGCCGACGGTGTTCTTCTCCAGCACAATGGGGCGCATGCCCCGGAGCGCGAGATGGAGTGCCGTGCAACAACCGTGGATGCCGCCTCCGATCACGATTGCGTTCGTCGCGGTCATTGTAGCTTTCCATTCCGTCTCATCATGTCGCTTCCGCTCTGCATCGCTTAAATGCGCTGGCTCGGATCGCCCTCGACGACGGGCAGCAAAGGTCTGGAATCGCGGTCTGCGTTGCCGAGTTCCGCAAGCTGGGCGACAGGCAACGGCTTAATGGGCAGACGGAGCCGGTAATAGCCGACCGACTCGATGTCGCTTTTCAGGCTGTCCGACATGAGGCGGGCGACGGTGCCTGCGCACATTCGGCCCTGGCACTGGCCCATGCCGCACCTGGAGAACGATTTTAACTGGTTGATGTCGGTGAAGCCCTCGGAGATGAGCGCGCGCAGTTCGCCGGCCGTCACCTCCTCGCAGCGGCAGGCGATTGTGTCGTCGGCCAGCCAGCGTACAGCCTCGGTCGGGTGATAGGCGCTGTTGAGGAACGCACGGAACCGGTTCTCCCGCTGAACGGCCCGACGCTCGGGAAGCGCGCGTTCGTCGCGCTCTGTCCGGGAAATGCGGCCCAGGCGACAGGCAGCATCGAGTGCCGCCAGCCGCCCGCGGTGCACTGCCGACCTGGCGCCAGCAATGCCTGCGCCATCGCCCGCGACGGCGATAAGTTCCGTGCTCGTCGCGCCCCATTTGTCCGTCTGCGGATGCCATGCCGTCTGACCCACGTCCCAGACGTGCCTGCACCGCAGGCTTGCAGTGATCTGGTTGTTGGGGACCACGCCTTCGTGAACAAGCAAAAGCGATGCCGGCAGCCTGTGCCGCCTGCCGCCGCTGTCGAAGCTGACGGCCTCTAGGCGAGAAACGCCTTCGGCCGCAAGGTTCCGCCCCCTGAAGAAGGGGACGCGCGCCTTCCCGAGCGCGACGATCCAGGACAGGCCCTTGAGCAAATCGCCGGCAAAGCTGGACAGTAAAGGCAGCGCGGCCAGCCCCGTCTCGAACAGGCCTTTTTCGGAGGTGTCGATAATGCCATGCAGGGGTGCTCCGGCCGTTAAAAGCTGGAAGGCCACGAGATAGGTAAGAGGCCCCGAGCCAGCGATGATAGTCGGCCGGTCAGGCACTATGCCGGACGCCTTCATGAGCGTCTGGGCCGCTCCCGCTCCCATGACTCCTGGAAGTGTCCATCCCGGAATTGGAAACGGGCGCTCCATCGCGCCGGTCGCCAGGATGACCCTGCCGGCCTTCGTCAGATAGGCCTTGCCGTTCTGAGAGACGCCGAGCTTGCCGCCAGCCGAAACCTGCCAGATAGCGGTCAGCGGTTCGTAGCCGGCGCCGCTCCTGCGAAAGCGTTCCGCCAGCGCAAGTCCCTTGGCGTAGTCGCCGCCGAGAATATCGCGCAACGCGTCATGCCTGCGGCTGTTGGCTTCGATGTTGCGGTAGACCTGTCCACCCGGCGTCGGCTGCTCGTCGAACAGCACCGTTTCCACGCCCAACTCGGCGGCAAGCGCGGCGGCGGCCAGACCTGCGGGGCCGCCGCCTACGATGGCAAGTTCGCAATTGGTGCGCGCGACGGTCATAGGGTGCCGAAGCTCCCGGTACCGAACTGCGAGCAGACCTGCATTCCTTCAGCAACAGTCACCAGGCACGCCTGCCGGTCGGCTTGCCCGTCGATCTCCATCAGGCAGTCGAAGCAGTTGCCGATCATGCAATAGGGCATGCGGTCGGCCCCGCTGACCGGCGTTGTGCGAAATCGCTCGACGCCGGCCGCGAGCAATGCCGCGGCAACACTGTCGCCTGGCCGGCATAGCACGGGCCGCCCGTCCAAGAAGATCGTCGCAGACAAGTCATCTGCCCAAAGTCGTCGAAACATGCTGCCTCTCTGATGACGGCTGGGGTTACGTCGTTTCGTCGTCAGTAGAACCGGGCGGGCCGGAAGTCCTGGAGCGCCTTTTCCGGGGCCCCTCCCACCAGTTCAGCGGCAACCACTTGCCCCAGCCAGGGCGCCAGCGTCGCCCCGCTGTGGGTGACGGCGGCATAATAGCCGCTGACTTGCGGGACCGGGCCGACGGCCGACACGCCATCGCCGGGGATGGCCCGGTGCGACAGGCGCATCGCCTCTGGCCTGACGCCCGAGAGTTCCGGATAGAGCCTCGCCGCGCGCTCGATCATTGCGGCGGCCACAGGGTCGGTCGCGTCCGCACCGCTTTCCAGCGTGAGGCCCTGTTCGTCGTGCTCGCTGTGCAGCATGATCCGGCCCGCCCCGTCGGGGCGCAAATTGATGCCACTTGTCCGGATCACTCGGCGCACACCCGATGCGGCGGGAGCCGTCACCACGACAAGGCCGATCGTGGGAGCCAATGGGAAAGTCAGGCGCACATCCTGGCCGAGATCGTTTGCCCAGCGGCCCGTGCAGTTGACAACCACGTCGGCCCCGATCGTCTTGCCAGATGCCGTCCTGACGCCGATGACCTTGTCGGCCTTCAGGTCGATGCCGGTGACGGTTTCGCAGCGCAGCTTCACTCCGAGGAAGCGCGCCCTGCCGAGGAAGAATTCTATATAGACGCTGGGATCCACCCAGCCTTCGTCGGGGAAATAGGCGATCTTCGCATCGCCCGATGCTCCCTGGACCAGCGCTGGTTCCAGCCGGTGCAGCCTTTGCGCCGAAATCCATTCGGCCGGATAACCCCAGCCGATCAGGCGCTCGACGCGCTCGTTGAGTTCCTGTGCTTCATCCGTGTTCGAGCGCCATTCGACCGCGCCCCCGCCATGATGCCATGGGCAGTCGCCGAACTCGTTCTCCAGCTCTCTATGCGCACGCATTCCCAGCGCATTGATCAAGTGGTAGCTGTAAGGCGTCTTTTCGTTCGAGTTGGTCCACGCAAAGCTCGAACCGCTCGTGCCGGCGCCTAGATGGACGCGCTCCACAACTGTTACCGAATGTCCCCGCTCGGCGAGGCGATAGGCGATCGACGTGCCGATGATCCCGGCACCCACAACAACAAACTGGGTCATGCTATCAATTTTTCCGATGGACAGTATGGGCGGGCCGCAAGCTTGGACCCGCCCGGCTGAATTCAATCCTTGGGCGTGATGTCGACCCCAAACCACTTGTCCGTCAGGGTGCGATTGAACCCGTCAGCATTGACCTCGCCGATGGCCGCGTCGAACTTGGCCTTGAGCGCGGTGTCGTCTTTGCGCATGGCCACATTCGCCGTGCCGCTGCCGAGGACGCCTTCGATGAAGGTAGGGCCGGCAAGCGTGGCGCCTGCGAGGTCGGGCTGCTTCATGGCTGCCTTCAACATGGTGATGTTGCCCATGACCAGGTCGACGCGCCCGGCGGCAAGGTCAAGGTTGTGCTCGTCCGTTGTCTTGTACTCGCGGATCTCAACTATGTCCTTCAACTCGGCCGTGGCGAATGTCGCCGCCGTCGAGGAGCCCTGAACACCGAGAACCTTGCCTTTGAGCGAAGCGGCCATCGCCTCGATCGCCTTCTTGGCGCCATCCGGGTCCTTCTTCAGGCTGTAGTCGACCCTGGGACCAAGCTCCGAGGCCAATGGATTATCCTTCATCATCATGAAGGCGTTGGGCGCCTTGGCGTAAGGTACTGAGAAGGAAGCAACCCTCTGCCGCTCGGGCGTCACAGACATGGACGCGATAATGGCGTCGAACTTTCCGGCATTGAGCGCCGGCAGCATGCCATCCCAGTCCTGCGCCACGATCTCGCACTCGGCCTTCATGCGGCGACACAGTTCCTGGGCGAGGTCGATCTCATAGCCCGCGAGCTTGCCGTCAGAGGACGTATAGTTCCAAGGGGCATAGGCGCCCTCGGTCGCGATGCGTATCTTCGACCATTGCCCAGCGTTATCCGCATGCGCGGCGCCTGTGAGGAAGATAAACACGCTGGCCGCAAGGCCCATCCACCGTAACAGTCCCATTTTCATTGTTACCCTCTTTGTGTTTGGCTGCGCGCGCGAAGAGGCCACCTCAATCCATCGATCGGAGAGCAGTGACGCAATCGCGATAGTCTCTGCGCAGTGGTTGTTTGCGGTGCCGCGATGGCCAATCCCGGCGCCAACTTGGCTGGAAGCTCGTTCCAGCAGGTGGAGAATAGAGCGAAATCCAGGGCAATTGACAAATATGAAAAGGTTCATTCTCTATAGCTTTTTCCTATATGTCTGGACCCAAAGAAAATGAACTACAGACAGTTGCAGGCGTTTCGCGCGGTGATGGATGCGGGGACGGTGATAGGCGCCGCCAATGTCCTGCATATCTCGCAGCCTTCCGTTAGCGCCCACATCGCCAACCTCGAACACACGCTGAAGATCCAGTTGTTCGTGCGACAAGGCGGCCGGCTGGCTCCGACCGCGGAGGCCTACCTGCTGCACGAGGAGGCCGGTCATGTCGTAAAGGGTATGGCTCGACTGCGGCGTCTAGCGGCCGACATTCAGCAGTTGGAGGCGGGTCGGCTGATCATCGGCGCTTATCCGGCACTGGCCAGCTACGCGCTACCCCGCTTTATCGGGGCGTTCGCCCGGCGCCACCCGAAGCTGCGGCTGGCGCTGGAACCCGAAGCTTCAGTGCGGATCGCCGAGCTCGCCGCGAGCAAGCAACTCGACATTGGCCTGATGACGATGCCGGTAATCGATCCGGCGACGACCTGCGACCTCATCTTCGAGACGGCTTCCGTCTGCGTGCTGCCTGCGGGACATCCGTTGAGCGGGAAGCAGACGGTCGAAGCCTCCGACATACGCGACGAAAGCTTCATCGCCTTGGGGCGCGAGGACGGATCGCGTCAGGCCGTCAACCGCAGTCTCGACGATGCGGGCGTTCGCGTCGAGACTCGTTTCGAGGCTCACTACAGCGACGCCGCTTGTGCTCTTGTGGCCGAGGGGCTTGGCGTCTCCATCGTCGACAAGTTCTCGGCGGAACGCTGGCGCGGAACGCTCGTCATCAAGCCGTTTTTGCCCTACGTTCCCTGTCATGTCTACCTGACGCGCAGCCGCACCCATATGTCCTCACTGCTGCAGGAGAAGTTCGAGCGCGAGTTTCGTGTCTATCTGGAGGAACACTTTTCCTAGAATGCTGTCTACCGCCTTTAGCGCTTAGTCTTGGATGTCAAACCGTCGAGTTGCCATAGAAGACTCCTATGCAACGGTTGGCTTTCTAACCCAATCATCCCGAACGCGGACGTTCCGCTTGCGGCCCCAAGGCTGTCGGACGGCCTTGCGCCTGCGACCGGACATCCGCGGCGCGGAACAATTAACTTCAATTCTCCTCCGCAAAGCTCCACAAGCTGCCGTTGATTGTACGGACGCTTAGTGCCGAGTTCATCGATTAGCGAGATCCATCCCGGAGCGCGTCGAACTCCGCGGCGGCTGCCCGGTCACCCGACTGAACACGCGCGAGAAGGCGGCCGCGCTGTCGTAGCCGACCTGTGCCGCGACACTCTTGACCGGTTTGCCCTTGCGGAGAAGCTGGCGCGCGATCGTCATGCGCCATACCGTCAGGTACTCAATGGGCGTCAGGCCGACCAGCGTCCGAAAATGATCGGCGAACCGCGTGCGTGACATGCCCGCAACGTCGGCCAGATCCTCAAGCTTCCAAGGCTTCTTCGGCGCCTCGTGCATCGCGGTCAGCGCCTTTGCCAGGCGTGGGTCGGCGAGCCCGGCGAGCACGCCGGTCGAAATGGCGCCGCTCTCAACGACGTGACGCACGATTAGGATCAGGAGATAGTCGAACAGCCGGTCGAGCGCCGCCTGGCGGCCACCAGCTTCGGAGAAGGCTTCGCCGACCAGCAGATCACAAACCGGGCCCAGCGCCGGATGAGCTGCGAGCGGCAGGACCACACATTCAGGCAGGCCCTGGCCAATCGGGTTGCCCTCCGCACCCCCGAGTTCGACGGTCGCGCATACGAGGTCGGCTCCGCGCTCGGGATCAACTGCGAAACTGTGGGTCCGCCCGCGCGGCAAAAACAGCAGGGTCGGCTCAACGAGTTCGAGGTCGGCTTGTCCGTTCTGGGTGACCGTGAGCGCGCCTGCCTTGAACAGGTGCAAATGGCCCACGCCAGTGAACTGCAACGTCTGGCACAGGTTCCCGGTGAAGAACGTCCGGGCCGTCGGCGTTACATGGGCGAACAGGGCGGCGAAGGGGTCCATCGGGACGATCAGCAAAGTTATTGGCACCAAGCGTCACCCATAGTCTTCCATATGAGCGGTGTGCAAGTCCCCAGTCCTTAATCAACCGGAGAGTCTCATGAATATTCGCTTCGTCACAAAGACCGTTCACGCCTTCCTCGACTATCCCGTCGCGCTGAGCCTGATGGCAACGCCGTTCCTGCTCGGACTCGGCCATGCCAATCCGCTTGCGCTTTGGGTGTCGGTCGCAACCGGCGTCGCCGCCCTCATTCTGACCCTGTTCACCAATCACAGGACCGGTGTAGTCCGAGTGCTGCCATTTGGGCTGCATGTCGCGGTTGACCGCCTCGTCGGCATTACTTTCGTCGCCGTGCCCTTCGTGCTCGGCCTGCAGGGGCTGGACGCCTGGTACTACTGGGCGAACGGTGCTGCGGTTCTCCTCGTCACCTTCGCGCTCAACGCGCCCGAAAGCGGGGAGCGCGCGCTGAAGACGGCGCACCCTTAGAGTCTTTGCTAACATCATGCGGCAGCGGCCGAGTTAACCCTCGGTCGCCGCCGGTGCTTGAACCACGCAGGTTCGCTCCCCAATGGCGATCCGTGTCGCTGCGGCACACGAGCAAATTGACATCAAGGTCGTCGCGGAAAGTGTCGAGTCGATAACTGGTTGCGTGAGATCGAAAAGACCCTTCCGCGCCTGCAATTTACCCTGAACCAACAAATGTCTGAGGAGACGACACCCATGAAAGCGATCATTGTGACGAACCAGTCTGCGGGAACGGCCGGCATGACACTGGTGGAGCGGCCCAAGCCACAGGCAGCGATAAACGACGTCGTCGTTCAGGTTCATGCGTCGGGCTTCGTCCCGACCGAGTTGGAGTGGCCTTCGACTTGGACCGACCGCCGCGACCAGGCGCGTACGCCATCGATCCCTGGACACGAACTGGCCGGAGTGGTCACTGCCCTGGGGTACGGCACCACGGGTCTTTCAGTGGGACAGCGGGTGTTCGGTCTCGCGGATTGGTATCGCGACGGCACACTGGCGGAGTATATTGCCATGGAAGCACGCAACCTCGCGCCGCTGCCAGGCGACGTCGATTTCACAGTAGGCGCGAGCCTGCCAATCTCGGGTCTGACCGCGTGGCAGGGACTCTTTCAGCACGGCCGTCTTCAGGCGGGGCAGAGCGTCCTTGCACATGGCGCAGCCGGCGCGGTCGGTTCGATGGTGACGCAACTCGCACGAGAGGCCGGCGCCTATGTCATCGGCACCGGACGCGCCGCCGACCGACAGAAGGCACTGGATTTCGGCGCAAATGAATTCATCGACCTCGAGAACGACGCCCTGGAAGACGTCGGTGGAGTCGATCTGGTGTTCGATGTCATCGGCGGGGACATCCAGAAGCGGTCCGCAGCTCTGATCCGGGCCGGAGGAACGCTGGTGACCGTCGTCGGCCCGGCCGAGGCGCGGCCCGCAGACGGCCTGGCGGTTGACTTCGTTGTCGAGTCCGATCGCGCCCAACGGAGTGAGATCGTCCAGCGGGTGCGGGACGGGCGACTGCGGACGAACATCGGCAAAGTTTCGGCCCTCGACGAGGCCGTTGCAACCTTCAACGCGAGCGAGCGACACACGGGGAAGACGGTCATCCGCGTTCGTCCGTAAGAACTTGAGGAGAGGGGGCGTAAGCGCGTCGTCATATCGCTCAGCGTGTGGCCCGGCGAGGCGCGTAGACGATAATCGGGGAGAGAGGAACCCCTTCGAAGATCGGCTACGGCGTAGACCAAGAAAACAGGGCGCATGGCGGGGTCACGGCCGAACGGCAGCTTGCAGCTCCTTTGGATCCAAGCCGGACGGTCCGGTAACGGCCCAATTTTGGTCATTCACCACAAGGGAGTTCCTGGCGACCTGCGGCTAAATCGGCGATATCTCGAAGCCTGTAATTAGTCGCGTTCATCGTCCTTGGGTTCGCCAGACCATACGAGAGAATACGAAGGAAATGGGCTGGCGAACCATCCGCTAACGTATTGATTTCCTGTCGAAAACGATGACCCTCCGGGCCCACCAAAACGACCACGTAAGTGGCTGATTTTTATACCATTTTCTGAAGAGGCCCACGACGTGGACTCGAACCCCCTATTTCTGACCAAGCACTTATTGGTCGTACGTCAAAAACAAGCCGGCCTTCATTGCTAGTGGATGTCAGATTGGTCATGTCCTGAAAACGGTCGATTGCCGGACAGAGCCGTGTCGCCTATTGGCCAGGGCACAGATTTCCCTGATCGCTGCGAACGTCAGCTTTGCGCCGCAAGTCGCCGCTCATCATCACGTCACCGCCTGAAAGCAGACGTCAGAGGTCGCTGGCAGCTAAGTTCGCTGTTTCGTATCCCTCAAGTTCAAGCTGCCAAACGTCGAGCCTCATCGACGTTGACAGTCTACCTACTAGAAGGTAATTGAAGGGCTCGCATGTCCGCCGGTCTTCAGAAGTCACCGCCTCAGGTGTGATCCTTTAGGCTACCAACTAGTAGATAGAAGGGCGAGTTGTAGCCATGAATGACGTCTCTCTAACCAACACTCCAGCGGTAGCCAATCGCGGCGCGATCACCGCGTGTGTGATCCTGGCAGTCATCATGCAGGCCCTGGACACAACGATTGCCAATGTCGCGTTGCCCTACATTCAAGGCAGCGTCGCAGCCTCGGCAGATCAGATCAATTGGGTTTTGACTTCGTATATCGTGGCCGCTGCTATTGTGACGCCGCTATCCGGCTTCCTTTCGACCCGCTTTGGTCGCAGACGGATACTTCTTACGGCAATCGCAGGTTTCGTCTTCGCCTCGATCTTGTGCGGTCTGGCCCAGTCGTTAGCGCAGATCGTCGGTTTCAGGCTGTTGCAAGGCGTCTTCGGTGCGTGTCTGGTTCCTATTGCCCAAAGCATCTTGCTCGACATTTACAGCGTCAAGGAACGCGGGCCCGCCATGGCCCTCTTTGGGATTTCGATCATGGTCGGCCCAATCCTGGGTCCGATACTTGGAGGTTGGCTCACTGACAATCTGAGCTGGCGCTGGGTCTTCTATATCAACGTGCCGATAGGGGCCTTGGCATACTGGGGAATCACCGTTTTTGTGTTGGAAACCAAGGCGAACGGCCACACCCGCCTCGACTGGTTCGGCTTTGGGATGCTGAGCGTGTCCATTGCCGCGTTGCAGCTGTTTCTCGACCGGGGCGAGCAGCTCGACTGGTTCTCGTCCGGCGAGATTCTGATTGAGGCGATAGTCGGCGCCAGCGCCTTCTACGTCCTGGTCGTTCACATGCTAACTGCAGACAAGCCGTTTATAAGTCCGAGGCTCTTCCTCGACCGCAACTTTGCTCTCAGCATGATCTTCATCTTCATCGTTGGCATCACCTATCTGGCGTCGCTAGCCCTGCTTACGCCCTATCTGCAGACGCTTGTGGGTTATCCGGTCATCACAGCGGGTCTCGTCTTTGGGCCGCGTGGGCTGGGAACAATGCTCTGTTTGTTTGTCGTGGGACGTCTAATCGGCAAAGTCGATATGCGGCTGTTGTTATTGGTCGGCTTCGGTCTTACGGCCTGGGCAATGTACGACATGACGGGTTGGACGCTGGATGTATCGCAGTGGACCGTCGCTTACGTCGGCTTCGTTCAAGGGGCCGGGCTCGGCTTCCTGTTTGTCCCGTTGACCACAGTCGCTTTTTCTACCCTTTCGCCGGCAGCTCGTGGTGAAGGGACTGGATTGTTCAACCTGTCGCGCAATATCGGGTCATCGGTAGGGATCGCGCTGCTGACGGCCTTGCTCGTCGAGAACACCCAGCGGAATCACGAGTCTCTCGTTGCCTCTGTGACGCCCTACAACAGGATATTCGATCAGCCGAACTTCCACGAGTATCTTAATCCGTTGACACCGTCCGGGTTGGCTCAACTTGACAGCATCATCACCCAGCAGGCTACGCTGATCTCCTATCTGGATGATTTCAAACTCCTGATGCTGCTGTCGCTCGCTGCTATGCCGCTTGTCTTCCTGCTCAGAAAGGGGCGGGCGTCCGTCCCGGACGATCACAGCCTTGCTATCGAATGACGCAAGACCGGACGTACGGAACCCGCCCGCCGGATTCTCCGACAATGTAACTGCCCCTTCGGCAATCCTGCATTGACAACGGTCCTACTAGAAGGTAGGTATCACGCTAAATCAGATATACAGCGAAAAGGCACGTGGCAATATGAGCAATCTTGGAATGACCTCCGACCAGATCCTAGCGTCCGCGCAGAACTTCATTGTATCGGGTGGCTACAACGGATTCAGCTATGCTGATATCGCTGAGGTGGTGGGAATTCGTAAGGCGAGCATCCACCACCATTTCCCGAGCAAAGTCGACCTTGTCCGTACTCTTGTGGAGCGCCATCGCGAGCGTGCGGAGGCCGGCATGGCGGATCTGGAAAGCAAAGTCCCTGACCCGGTTGCACTGCTTCAAACCTATGCTGGGCACTGGGCAAGATGCATTGAAGACGCGAGCATCCCGTTTTGCGTCTGCGCGCTGCTTGCCAGCGAGCTCCCGGCACTCCCGCCTGAGGTTGCGGTCGAGGTGCGGGCTTACTTTCGGTTTCTGTCGTCCTGGTTGACGAAGGTGATGGAGCGGGGCGCCGAGCAGGGTGTTCTCAAATTCACCGGGTCTGCGGAGTTGGAGGCTGAGACCTTTATGGCAACTATTCATGGCGCGATGCTGTCGGCGCGTGCCTATGGCAACCCCGCCCTCTTTGACGCCATCCTGACGCCGACCGTCCAGCGTTTGGCAGCGAAGGTCCACTAACAAGTTATTTGCGCGGCTGCGGCGGCGACCCCAGCCACCGAAGGCTTATCATACGTCGAGTAACTACCAACCAGTAGGTAAGGAGACTACCATGATCCGTAAAATTTTGCCCGCGCTTGTCGCCACGGGCTTTGCTGCATTTCCGCTGCTAACCCGCACTGCGCAGGCGGAGGACCAGAAGGCCCCGGAACTCCATATCAGGGGGACAGTTGAGACCTTCAGTCCATCGGTACTGAAAGTAAAGACCCGGGAGGGCGCAACAGTTGACGTCGCTTTGGCCGATGGCTGGAAAATCTTCGCCGTGGCACGGGCACAGGTCACCGACATCAAGCCTAGCGACTTTGTCGGGATCGCCTCTCAGCCAAGGGCCGAGGGCGGTGACGGCGCGCTTGAGGTTCTCATCTTCCCGCCTGCGTTGCGGGGTGCCGGCGAGGGAAGTTACGGCTGGGATCTCAAGCCCAATAGCAGCATGACGAATGCCACGGTCGCCGATGCGGTTGAGGGCGTCCAGGGCCGGACCGTAACCGTTTCCTACCAAGGCAAGCAAAAGAAAATCGCCATTCCCAACGGCACGCCAGTTGTCACCATCGCCAGTGCCACAAAGGCCGATCTCGCAACAGGCGCTGTGGTTTTCATTGTTGCTGAGAAAGCCGCAAGCGGCGTGCTCGGTCACCAGGTGGTTGTCGGCAAAGACGGCGTCGTCCCGCCGATGTGAAAGTCGGTCGGGATTGCGCTTTGACCGCCGTTCGGCAGCTCCCGTCTTAGCGCGGGAAGGGTTTTGATTCGTAAGCACAGCCGGCACGGTTCGGGCGGCACCGGCTGCTCCTCGGGGCAGCAAGCACCCGACTAATGCGCCGGATGATCTGACCTTGATGCTGATAAGGACGTCCGAACATGGCCTCTCGCTCGACTACAGGTACGGTACAGAAGGTTTCGGCCATCAGGCCGACATCGGCATCGTCCGGCGTCGCAATTTGCCGCACCAACTCGATAACGTCGGATGCCTTTAATGCCTGGATCGCGCGGCGGCAGTCTAAGATCACCGCAGGGTTCGAGAAGGTGAAAGCCAATCGCCTCTGTCCGCTGCCCCGTGACGAGAAACTCCGCTCCACTGGCCGGAGCGTGGCCAAGGAGTTTCGTCTGGTTGCACCGGCACTTCCCCAAGCTACGGCCGGCACCTTCGCCATTCAGATGGCGATGTTTTTTTGCTCCAAGCCGAGTTGAAGCTTCGCTCGGCCGGCAGTTATCAATGCTGCTAACCAGTTGAATTGATCTGGAGACGCGTCCTGGTCACCACTGCGCCGGGTCCTGGGTCAATTCTTCCAGAAACCGATTCCGTCGTTTTGGATGGCACAAGAAAAACGGTTGACATTATATTATCTACCTTCTAGTAGGTAGGCATCATAAACAAGAAGGAGAAATCGAAATGCTTGCTATCACGAATGAAACCAACCTGGTTCGAGCCTCAGCTACCTGGCTTAAGAGCTACTATTTTGTGCGCTTTGCCTTTTCCGCCGCCTGGGTGATCCTGGCCTTCACGGTCGCCAAGGCGATGCCTGCCCTGGCAGCCGTCATGCTGGTCGCCTACCCGGCTTGGGATGCGCTGGCCAATTTTACCGACGGCCAGCGCACCGGCGGCTTGAACCGCAACAAGACGCAGCTGCTGAACTTCGTCATCAGCATCATCACAACAGTGGCAGTCGCCATTGCTCTCGGCAAAAGCATGAATGCGGTGCTCGCAGTCTTCGGCGTCTGGGCGGTCCTGTCGGGCGTCTTTCAGCTCGCAACCGCGATCCGGCGCTGGAAGTCTGGCGCGCAGTGGGCAATGGTGCTGAGCGGCGCTCAGTCAGCATTGGCAGGCATTTTCTTTGTGAAGATGGCGGGCAGTTTGACGACGATCGACATCACAAATGTCGCACCCTATGCCGCCTTCGGCGCCTTCTACTTCCTTGTCTCCGCTGTCTGGCTGACGGTGAGCGACGCGCGGCGCAAGTCCACCCAGGCGGCAAGCTGAAATGGTCCGCCAGTTTGACGCTGTCATTATTGGCGCCGGCCAGGCCGGCCCGCCGCTCGTGGTCGTGGATAAAGCGGTCATCCGCTCAGCTCGGTATCTAACCAGCCTTCTCGGGATGAAGACGAGAAAACTCCCTTGCTGACATCAGGATCGGCATGAGACTGCGACCTGGATTCGTAAGACCGTACTCGACACGTGGTGGTTGCTGGCCAAAGTCTCGTCTCGCTATAAGCCCGTCGTTCTCAAGCTCCCTAAGATGCTGCGTAAGCATTTTCTGCGAGATGTCTGGCATATCTCGCAACAACTGCGAGGTTCGCATCGACGGTTCTGCGAACAGGCGAAACAAGATCGGGAGCTTCCATCGTCCGCTGATCATGCGAAGCACTCTGGTCACATGGGCAACCGAACCATCCGGGCCGAGGCAACCGTCTCTTTCCTCCCGGTCGACAGGCACTTTTAAGTGCGTAATTGCCTCGCTCATCGTCCTGTCCTCATAAGGTCATGATGCTAACATGGGAATTAAGTGATGGATTTGAAATTGGATGGGAAAGTTGCGCTGGTCACAGGCAGCAGCAAGGGCATCGGTGAAGGCGTAGCCCGAGGACTTGCGCGCGAGGGGGCGATCGTCATCGTCCATGGCCGGAACAAGACGAAGACAGAGGAAGTCGCTCACGACATTATCGCTCATGGCGGACATGCCTATGTTGTCATCGGCGACTTGACGAATGAAGACGAGGTAGAACGCCTCGTCGACGAGGCGCAGGCTTTCGTTAAACCCATCGAGATCGTCATCAACAACGCGGGTGGCTCTGGCGAGACGGAGGACTGGGTAACGACGCGCGCCGAGACCTGGGCGGTTGGCTACGATCGAAACGTCCTTGCAGCCGTCAGGATCATTAGGCGCCTCCTGCCGAGCATGCGGGAGGCGAAATGGGGAAGGATCGTCAACATTTCCAGTCTTGCGGCATTGATGCCTCCACCCAAAAGGCCGGACTACTCGGCCGCCAAAGCGGCCATGATAGCGATGACCGCTTCGCTGGCGAAGGCCGTCGCGATGGATGGTATCACAGTAAACACCGTTTCGCCTGGAACGATTCATAGCGTCAGCCTCGACGAGGCCTTCCGGAAGGCGGCAGTCAACCAAGGGCTTGCGGCGAATGCGCCATGGACGGAAATCGAACAAACGGTGCTACCGATGTTCGCCCAAGTTCCCGTGGGGCGCGTCGGAACGCTTGAAGAGATCGCCGATGCCATCTCGTTCCTCGTCAGCCCCCGAGCCAGTTACATCACGGGAGCAAACCTGAGGCTTGATGGCGGAATGTGGCCCGGAGTTTAGATTCCTTTTTGACCCCCTCGGACCATCCGGAACCTCGCTCCTCTCGATCTGGGCGTCTGCTATCGACCTTCCGAAGACCCGAAGCTGCCAGTTCGCTTCCGGCCCATCGCGGCCGTTCTGAGCATGGCTCCGAACGTTCGCAAACGAGGTTAGCTACAGTCGACTGTTTGGCGTCACGGGACCATGCGGAACGATACGGGAAGAGTTCTGATTTTTGCCCACGAAAAAGTCAATGGGATCAATGCTCTCGCTACGTCCTCCGGGCCCACCATAACTGTTGATTTTATTGAGAAAAAGTGCCGTCGGCCCAAAACGTTCTGGGCCCGTCATGGGCCCAAAAAAATGTGCGGCCACAAGCGGCCCTGCGTTTCGGCTGGCCTTCAATCGGTTATTTGATGACGCGCAGGGGGATCTGCTGGCGCATGGCATCGCGCTTAGCTTCTCGTTCGTTGATCGCACGGGCGATATCGACAGCCATCCGTTTCTTGTTCCAGTGCGCAATCATTCCGGTAAGGCTTTTCTCCGCGAACGGATGCCCATAGGCTACTAGCACGGAGCGTGCCGCATCCGCGGTTCATACTGCCGGAATATAGAACTGCTTGGCGAGTGACGGTGCCGGATTGTGGGCGTGTCTCGCGATGCTCGTGCACAGCTTCCAACCGGCCCCTATCCCGAACTGCCGTTTTTCAGTTCGCTGGCATGCGTCGACGTTCATCCGCCATGCGCCCCACGATCATCTCCGCAATCGGGATCGCCGACGTGGCGGCGGGTGAGGGGGCGTTGCAGACGTGCAGCATGCGGTCCGTTTGTGCGAATAGGAAATCGTGGATGAGGGCGCCGTCCTTGCGCACGGCTTGCGCGCGGATGCCTGCTTCGTGCGGGAGCAGGTCGGCGAGGTCGAGGCTCGGGCAGTATTTTCGGCACTCCTCCAGATAGCCTGGCTTCCAGAGCGAGTTGCGGAGTTCCGTCAACGCCGATCCGCGGTTGGCGAACACGGTCTTCCAGAAGCCGGGAAACAGCGCGTAGTCGGCCGTGTCCGAAACATTGAACGAAAGCCGTGGATAGCCCTCGCGGGCAAAACCGATCACGGCATTCGGCCCGACCGTGACGCTGCCGTCGATCATCCGCGTCAGGTGCACGCCGAGGAAGGGCAAGGCGGGATCCGGGACGGGATAGATCAGATGGCGGACGATGTCGTTCTTCGATGCGGGCAGGCGATAGTATTCGCCGCGGAAGGGAACGATGCGATGCTCGATCGAAAGCCCGGCGAGCACGGCCAGCCGGTCCGATTGGAGACCGCCGCAGACCACCAGTTTCTGCGCCTGCCAGTTCTCGCCGACCGACGCGATGTCGACGGAATCCCTGGCTTCGCGAATGCCGGTGACGCGCGTCGACAGGCGGATCTCGCCGCCGAGAGCCTTGATGCGCCGGCCCATGGCCTGGCAGACGTCGGCATAGCTGACGATGCCGGTCGAGGCCACGAAAAGCGCGCCAAGACCGCGGATGTTTGGCTCCCGCTCCTTCAATTCACCCTCGCTGAGGCGATGCACTTCGATCGTGTTCTGCTTCGAGCGTTCGTGGAGCGCCTCCATGCGCTGCACTTCGAGTGAGGAGGTGGCGACGAGTAGTTTGCCGCAGACATCGAAGCGGATGCCGTTCTCCTGACAGAAGGCCTTGGTGGCATCGGCACCCTTGCGGCAGAGCTCGGCCTTCAGGCTGCCCGGCGGGTAGTAGATGCCGGCATGGATGACGCCACTGTTGTGGCCGGTCTGATGCCTGCCGAGAGCCTCCTCCTTCTCCAGCAGGATCAGGCTGCAGCCGGGATATGTCTCAAGCAGCCGCATGGCCGTCGCCAGGCCGACGATGCCGCCGCCGATGACGCAATAGTCGAAAATCATATGTCTTGCCCTTGTTTGCCTGCTTATGCGTGAGCCGTCTGACGGTCGCCGTAGCCGAAATAGGCTTCTTCCAGCGCATGCCCATCGGCAAGTTCGCTTGCCGAACCCTCCAGCGCGACATGGCCGTTGCGCAACACGTAGATGCGGGAAGCGAGGTCGAGAATACGGGCGGTGGACTGTTCGACGACGAGCAGGGTCAGCCCGCTGGCGTTAAGCTGGCGGAGGCTTTCATAGACCTGGTCGATCACCAGCGGCGCAAGGCCTAGCGACGGTTCATCGATCATCATCAGTGACGGGCGCTGCAGGATGGCGCGGGCAATGGCAAGCTGCTGCTGCTCGCCGCCGGAAAGGTGGCCGGCAACGCCGCGGTAGCGGTTTTTGAGAATCGGAAACGCTTCCAGAACCCGTTCCAGATCGGCGGCTGCTTCGGCCTTGTCCTTGCGGATCATGCCGCCGAGCAGCAGGTTTTCCTGCACCGTCAGTGTCCGGAAGATGCTGCGGCCTTCCGGCACCAGTGCCAAACCTTTCCGGCACAGCTTTTCCGGCGACTGGCCGGCGATCGGCTCGCCATTGAAGACAAGCGTGCCCCCGGTCGGCGCCATGAGCCCGGAAATTGACTTCAGAAGCGTGGATTTGCCGGCGCCGTTGGGTCCGACGACGAAAATGACCTCCCCCTTTCTGACCTCAAGATCGACCGATTTCAGGGCAGCAAGCCGGCCATAGCCGGCGGTGAGGCCGCGGATTTCAAGCATGTCATTCCCCTTTGACGGTCTGTGGGCGCGATCGAACTCGGAATGGCCCGCCGTTTTTTTGCCATTGACAAAAAAAATCTAACTCGCATTCTGTCTTCTGTCCACAGAGGACTATGTGCAAATAATTAAGGCGGTGCATCGCTCATCGCCAAGGGGAACGACGATGAAATCTGTTGCTGTGGCCGCTTCGGCCGCAATCGCCCTTCTATTGCCTATGACCGGCGTGCGCGCCGAAGAGCCGATCAAGATCGGGTTCGCCATCGCGGAATCCGGCTGGCTTTCGAACTACGACAGCGCGCCCTTCAAAGCGGCGGTCATGAAGATCGAGGAGATCAACAAGGCTGGCGGCCTGCTGGGACGCCAGATCGAATATTCTGTCATGGACACCAAGACGGACCAGGCTCGCGCTGCAACTGTCGGCGCGCAGCTCGTCGATGGCGGCGTCGACATGCTGGTCGTCTCCTGTGACTACGATTTTGGCGCCCCGTCGGCGCTCGCCGCCAAGCAGGCCGGCAAGATCGCCTTCAGCCTGTGCGCCGCCGATCCGAAGATGGGCGTCCAGGGCGTCGGTCCACTCACCTTCACCGCCAACAGCGCGGCGCAGTCGGAAGGCATCGCGATTGCCGAATATGCCCAAAAGAAGATGAACCTGAAGTCAGTCTACGTGCTCGAAGACCTGACGATCGAATACAACAAGTCGGCCTGCGCCGGATTCCGGGCGGCCTGGGTCGCGGGTGGCGGCGAGGAAACGATCCTCGGTAACGACACCTTCAAGAACGACGACCCGTCGATCGCCTCGCAGATCACCCGCCTCAAGGGGCTTGCAAAACAGCCGGACGCGGTCTTCGTCTGCTCGTTCACGCCGGGTGGCGCTTCTGCCGTGCGCCAGCTGCGCGCCGCCGGCATCGACCAGCCGATCCTCGCCAACACGGCGATGGTCGACAATTATTGGCTCAACGCCGTACCGGGCCTGAAGGATTTTTACCTGCCCGCCTTCATGTCGCTCTACGGCGATGACCCGCGGCCGGAGATGAACAAGTTCCTTGAAAGCCACAAGGCGCGTTACGGCGAGCCGCCGGTCTCCTCCTACTCGGTTCTGGGCTACAGCCTCATCGAGCAGTGGGCGTATGCGGTCGAGCAAGCGAAGACGACTGAATCCGAAGCCGTGGTCGGCGTCATGAACTCCTTCAAGGACCAGCCGTTCACGGCCGGACCGACCTCGTTTACCGATCAGTTGCATATCCAGGTCGACCGCCCCTGGCTGATCATGAAGGTCGAGAGCGGCTCCTTCCACGCCGTCGAGGTCTACCGGAACTCGTTCAAGCCGGACATGAAGCTCCTGTTCCGCGTCGGTCAGTAACCGACCGCGATCCGCCGGCCGCATAGTGGTGCGGCTGGCGGAACCAAATCTCCTGGAAAATTCACAGCCGAGCTTACGGATAGGTCTCGCCCGATATGTCACGCCCATCGAAAAGATCGGGATCGAAAGAACGGCTGGAAGCCCGCGGTGTCGCCGTCGCCTTTGGCGGCATCCGGGCGCTCAACGGGGTCGACCTCGAACTCAGCCGCGGCGAAGTCCTCGGCCTCATCGGTCCGAACGGCGCCGGCAAGACGACGATGGTCAATGTGCTGAGCGGCTTCCAGCGGCCGACGAGCGGCAGCATCCGCCTTGACGGCATCGACGTCTCGCGGCTGACTGCCCGCAAGATCGCCCAGGCCGGCATCGGCCGAAGCTTTCAGGCGGCCCGGCTGTTCCGGACAATGACGGTGGAGCAGAACCTCTCCGTTGCGGCGATCGGCGGCGGGCTGTCTCGTCGGGAGGCCCGTGAGCGGGCGCTCGACATCCTCGACTGGATGGGCCTCGCGGGGAAGGCCGATCACCGTTGCGACAGTCTTTCCTATGGCGACGAGCGGCGCGTCGGCATCGCCCGAGCACTCGCCTTGCAGCCGTCCTTCGCGCTGCTCGACGAGCCGGCTTCCGGCATGAACGACGCTGAGTGCGAGGCGCTGATGAAAGTCATCGCCGAGCTGCCGGCCCGCTTTGGCTGCGGCGTGCTGCTGATCGAACACAACATGAAGGTGATCATGGGGGTGTGCCAGCGCATCCATGTGCTCGATGGCGGGCAGAGCCTCGCCGAAGGCTCGCCGCAGGATATCCGGATGAACCCCGCCGTTCGCCGCGCCTATCTGGGCGAAAAAGCGGCCGACAGCACACTCGCGATCTAGGACCGGACGCCATGGCCAACATCGTTCAAGTTCTCGTCGATGCCATCGCGCTGGGCAGCCTGTATGCCCTTGTCGCGTTGGCGATCGGCCTCGTCTTCGGCGTCATGCGGCTCGTCAATTTCGCGCAGGCCGACTATATCACCATCGGCGCCTATGCGCTGGTCGTGCCCACGGCGAGCGTCACGCCGCCGTTGCTGCTCGGTGCGCTTCCCGCTGCCCTCATGATCGGCGGCGTGCTTTTCGTGGTTGTCGTGCTGGCGCTGCTGACGGAGCGCGTCGCCTTCCGACCGCTGCGCAATTCCAACCCGTCGACGCTGCTCATCTCCTCCTTCGCCGTCAGCTATTTCCTGCAGAACCTCGTCATGCTCATCCATACCGGCCGGCCTAAATCGGTCGGGATCGGGCAGAGTCTCGCAAATGCGGTGGAAATCGGCGGCGTGCGCGTTCCGGGCGTGCAGCTCCTGACCATGGGCGTCACCGCCGGCCTGCTCGTCGCGCTGGTTCTCTTCCTCAAGAAGACACCGCTCGGCATCCAGATGCGGGCAGCGGCGGAAAACTTCCAGATGGCCCGGCTGCTCGGTATGCCGGCGAACCGGGTGATCGCGCTCGCCTTTGCCATTTCGGGCCTGCTCAGCGGTGTGGTCTCCCTGCTGCTCACGATCCAGACGGGCACGCTCGATCTGCGGATGGGCCTGATGCCCGTCGTCTACGGCTTCTTCGCCACTGTTATCGGCGGCATGGGCTCGCTGCCGGGGGCAGCACTTGGCGGGTTCCTCGTGGGTGTCGCCAGCGTGCTCCTGCAAACCTACCTGCCGGCCGATCTGCGCCCCTTCCGCGATGCCGGTGTGTTCACGCTCGTCATCCTGATCCTCCTCGTCCGCCCGCAAGGCCTGATCGTCACCAGCGCCGCGAAGGAACGTGTGTAATGAAGAGCAAGACCATGCCATCCCTTGCCGCGATCGGCCGCTTCTGGTTTCCAGTGCTGGCGCTCGTCGTGCCGCTCGCGCTCATCGTCGTGGTCACCGGCCACTTCGGCGGCCTGTCCCTGCAGCGCACCGTCATCGAAATGCTGATCAGCATCGTCATCGTCGTCGGGCTTTACGTCTTCGTCGGCAATTCCGGCATTATTTCTTTCGGCCATGCCACCTTCATGGCGATCGCAGCCTATGCCTCGGCCTGGCAGACCTGCTGCGAGATGCTGAAGCCGATCACCATGTCCGGCCTGCCGCATTTCCTGCGCGACCAGAGCATTCCGCTGCTGCCGTCCGCCATCGTCTCGGTGCTGCTCGCCGGCGCCGCCGCCTTCCTCACCGGCCTCGTCATCATGCGGCTCACGGGCCTTGCGGCGTCGATCTCCACGCTTGCTGTGCTCTTCATCCTGAACGTGGTCTATTCCAACTGGGACAGCGTCACGATGGGCTCTGCCTCGATCGTCGGGCTACCGACCTATGTAACGGCCTGGCTGGCGCTCGGCTGCGCCGTTCTCGCGATCGTCATCGCCTATCTCTACCAGATTTCCGCCTTCGGCCTTGCGATCCGGGCGACGCGGGAAGACGAGGTCGCGGCCGCCGCGTCGGGCATCTCGCTCTACTGGTCGCGGCTCATCGCCTTCACGCTCTCGGGCTTTCTGGTCGGCCTCGGCGGCGTGTTGCAGGCGCATTACCTCGGCACCGTGTCGATCAACAATTTCTTCCTGAGCTTCACCTTCCTCGCGCTCGCCATGCTCATCGTCGGCGGCATGGGCAGCCTTGCCGGCGCGGTGGTCGGCGTCGTCGTCATCACGGCGATGGTCGATATCTTCCGTCGCCTCGAAGGGGGGATCTCGATCGGCGGCCAGCAGTGGTCGCTGCCGGCGGGAACGCAGGAGCTTATCATCGCGGGCTTTATGCTGTTGATACTGGTCTTCCGCAAAGACGGGATCATGGCAGGGCGAGAAATAGGCCTGCCGCAGCAGCCACACCGCGAGAAGGGGCTCATCAATGGCTAACAATCTCTTCAATACAGACGAGCCGATCGGCATCATCGACCACCGGATGCTGTCCGACCAGGTTTCGACGTTGCTCGTGCGCGAACTGATCTTCGGCCGGCTCCAGCCCGGCCAGCGCATCAACGAAGCGGAACTGGCCCGCCAGCTCGGGATCAGCCGCAATCCCATCCGCGAGGCGATCCGCCGGTTGGAGGAGCGTGGCCTGCTCGTCGCGGTTCCCCGCAAGGGCACCTTCGTTCGCACTTTCCTGCACAGCGATATCGACGAGATCTTCTCCTTCCGCGTCGTCGTCGAACGTTTCGCGATGGAACAGGCGCTGCCGCAGATGACGGATGCCGACATCGACCGCATCGCCGGTTTCGTCGATGCCATGGTCGCGGCCGCCAATGCCAATGACGAGATCGCGCTTGTCGAGAACGACCTCGCCTTCCACCTGGAGATCTGCCGGCTCTCGAAGAACCGCCAGACGCTGCACGCCTTCACCAACATCCAGGCGGAAGTACAGATGCTGATCACGATGGCGGAACGCCAGTTCGAGAGCCAGATGGCGGCGGCCGTCGATCACTGGCCGGTCGTCGAGGCGCTGCGCACCCGCAATCCCCAAAAGGCGATGGATGCCGTCCGCGATCATATCCGCGATTCCTGGCGTCACCTGCTTGAAGCTTACGACCGGGAAAAACCCCGCTCGTCCTGATCCTATCCATGAGAAATGAGGACATAATGCCTGACAGCAAAATCATCGGCATCGACATCGGGGGAACGTTTACCGACTTCGTTTCCTACGATGCGGCGACCGGCACCATCGAAAACTGGAAGAACCTGACGACGCCCTCCGAACCGATCGAAGGCGTGCTCCAGGGGCTCGCGCAGGTGGAGGATGTCGCAAGCGTCGACAAGATCCGTCTCGGCACGACGATCGCCACCAACGCGCTGCTGACGAGGCGCGGCGCGAAGGTCGCCTATGTCACGACCACCGGTTTTCGCGATGTTCCCTTCATCCAGCGCGGCGATCGCCGCAGCCACTACGACATTACCTGGATCAAGACCAAGCCGTTGATGAAGCGCGCCGACACCTATGAGATCGGCGGGCGTTTCAGCGCCAAGGGCGAGCTTGTCACGGCGCTCGATGAGGCGGCCGTGCGCGAGGTGGCCGCAACGATCAAGGCCGACGGCACGATCGAGGCGATCGCCGTCTGCACGCTGTTCTCCTATATCGATCCGAGCCACGAGCAGC
This sequence comes from Mesorhizobium shangrilense, assembly GCF_040537815.1. Lineage (NCBI taxonomy): Bacteria > Pseudomonadati > Pseudomonadota > Alphaproteobacteria > Hyphomicrobiales > Phyllobacteriaceae > Mesorhizobium > Mesorhizobium shangrilense. Next base: position 49,184 of record NZ_JBEWSZ010000007.1, on the reverse strand, counting down.
GCATCCGCGACATCCTCGCGGAAGAACTGCCCGGCATGCCGATCTCGATCTCCTACGAGGTGCTGCCGAAGTGGAAGGAATACGACCGCGCCTCGACCACGATTGCCGACGCCTATCTGAAGCCCATCGTCTCCGACAATTTCCATCGCATGCAGAAGCGCCTCGATGGCATCGGCATCGGCGACAGGATCGGCGTGATCAAGTCGAACGGCGGTGAATCGACGCTGAAAGGTGCTGCAGAAGCGCCGGTGCAGATGACGCTCTCCGGCCCGACCGGTGCGGTCGTCGCCACCCGCGTCCTCTCCGAACTCACCGGCATCAAGAACCTCGTCACCTTCGACATGGGTGGAACCTCGACCGATTGCTCGACCGTCGTGGACGGCATGGAGCATGTGACGACGAGTTTCGAGATCGAATGGGGCCTGCCGATCCAGATCCCAATGATCGACATCCACACGATCGGCGCCGGCGGCGGCTCCATTGCCTGGATCGACAAGGGCGGCATGTTGCGCATGGGCCCGCAATCGGCCGGTGCGGCACCGGGGCCTGCCTGCTACGGCCGTGGCGGCGAGAATGCCACGGTGACGGACGCCAATGTCGTGCTCGGCCGCATCAACCCCGACTACTTCCTCGGCGGCAAGATGAAGCTCGACGCCGGGGCGGCGCATCGCGCGGTCAAGACGATCGCCGACCAGCTCGGCCTCGAGGTCGATGCTGCTGCCTTCGCCATGGTGCAGATCGCCAACAACAACATGCTTGGCGCTCTGCGTGCCGTTCTCCTCCAGCGCGGCCTTGATCCGCGCGACTTCTCGCTCGTCGCTTCGGGTGGCGCGGGGCCGGTGCATATCTGCGACCTGATGGATATTTCCGGCATTCCGCATGGCATCGTGCCGAACTATCCCGGCCAGTTCTCCGCCTTCGGCTTCATCATGACCGATGCGCGCGTTGACCGGCATCGCACGGTGCAGCAGATCTCGAAATACTTCGACGGTGCCCGCGCCACGGCGGCGATGACGGAACTGGTGGATGGCGCCATCGCCGAGCTGGTCTCCCAGGGCTACCAGCAGAAGGTAGAGGTCTACCGCTCCATCGAGGCCCGCTACTTCGGCCAGAATCACGAGCTGGAACTGAGCTTCCCGGCCAACCAGTTCACCGAGGAGACCATAGCAAGCCTCTGGGAACGCTTCCACGAGGAGCACCAGAACCGCTTCGGCTTCTCCATTCCGGGTGAGACCATCGAGACGGTCAATCTCAAGGTCGTCGCCGTCGCCGTCTCCGAAAAACCGAAGATGCGGGAGCTCGAAAAGGGCGAAGGCACGCCGGCGTCCTCCGGCAGCCGCAAGGTACGCTTCGAGGACGGCTGGCACGACGTAAAGACCTACGACCGCGGCGCGTTCAAGCAGGGGCAGACCGTCGCCGGTCCCGCCATTGTGGAGGAAAGCGCCTCCGTCACCATTTTGCAGCCGAAACAGACGCTCCGCGTCGACCGGCTCGGCAATCTGATCATTTCGGCCTGAGGAGTACCATCATGGACTTCGTTACGATGAACATTCTGGAATCCAGCATGGTCTCTCTCTGCAAGGAGATGGGGATCGTGTTGATGAAGACGTCCTATTCGACGATCTTCAACGAGGCGCTCGACTTCACCTGCGGGCTTGCCGACATGAACGGCGACATGATCGCGGTCGCCGACTATTGCCCGGCGCAGATCGGCGGCATGCCGCTGCTCGTCAAATCCTGCCTCAAGGAGATCCCGATCGACGAGATCGAGGAGGGCGACGTCATCCTGCACAACGACCCCTATCGCGGGGGCCTGCATACGCCGGAGCACACCTTCTTCAAGCCGATCTTCGTCGACGGCGAGATCATGGGCTTCGCCGTCGCCATCGGCCATATCGCCGAAGTCGGCGGCATGGCGCCCGGCGGCTTCTGCGGCGAGGCGACGGAAATCTTCCAGGAGGGACTTCGCATTCCGCCGGTCAAGATCAAGAAGCGCGGCAAGGACAATATCGAGGTCTGGAAGCTGCTTCTCGCCAACGTGCGTACGCCGCGCGTCAACTATGGTGATCTGCGCGCGCTCATCGCCGCCGTCGACCTCGGCGAAAAGCAGATGACGCAGATCTACCAGAAGTACGGCAAGGAGAAAATCAAGGAGACGGTCAACGACTTGCTGCTCTATTCGGAGCGTCGCATGCGTGCCGAACTGGAGGCGATCCCGGACGGCATCTATGCCTTCTCCGACAAGATTGAGAGCGACGGTATCGACGCCGACCGCACTTACACGGTCGCTGTCGAGGTGCATAAGCGCGGCGGCGAGATCATCGTCGACTATCACGGTTCCTCGCCGCAAGCCTCCGGCCCGATCAACGCGACGCTCGGCGTTGCCACATCGGCGGCCTACAACGCCGTGCTGCACATGACCGACCCGACGATCCCGCGCAATTCCGGCTGCTTCCGGCCGATCCGCGTCATGGCGCCGCCCGGCACCATCGTCAACGTGGACTTCCCCGCGCCGGAAGTCGGCGGCAACACCGAAACCCATCCACGCATCGTCGGCACGATCCTCGGCGCCATGGCCCCGGCGATCCCGAACCGGGTGATGGCGGCGGAGGGTGCCACCCACTGCAACTTCGTCTTCGGCGGCGTCGATGCCGACACAGGCGAGTATTTCGCCTGTTACGACCTCGAAGCGGTCGGCTGGGGCGGCCGCGCCTTTGCCGATGGCAATGACGGCGTCGACTCGATCAACGGCAATTGCCGCATCACGCCGGTCGAAGTCTACGAGACGCGCTTCCCCTGGCGCATCGAGAGCCTCGCCTTCAACGTCGATGCCGGCGGTGCCGGCGAATATCGTGGTGGGGTCGGCTATTCCAAGCAGATGCTGTGCCTTAACGACGAAATCATCTGCTCGCAGATGACCGACCGCCATCTGCTCGCCCCCTGGGGCCTGAACGGCGGCACGGAAGGCGGCGTCGGCGCGACGCTGGTCATGAAGAACGGCCGCGAAGACTGGCAGACGATGCGCGAGGCCTATGGCAAGGCCTCGACCAGCCGCTATTCCAACGTCTCGATCCGCCGCGGCGACCGCGTGCGGCTCGTCACCCCCGGCGGTGGTGGCTACGGCGAGCCGGCAAAGCGCGATCCGGCGGCGGTCGCGGAGGATGTCCGCGAGGGCTACGTCTCCAAGGCGGCCGCCCAGAAACACTACGGCTATCAGGAGGCCTGAGACCATGAAGTTTTCGCTGAACGGGCTTTACATCGAAAGCTACACGAAATGCGCCAATTGCGGCGTGCTGATCTATGAGGCGTCGGCCGAGGATTCCGCCCGCAGGAAGACGCATGACGGGAGCATCTATTGCTCTCAGGAATGCGTCGACTGGAAGATCGAACGGGACGCCCGCCGCCCCAAGGCCGCCGTCTAGAGCCGGATGATTTCAGCCCGTATGGCCTGAAATCCTAATCCGCCTCCAAATCAAAGAGATAGAGCATGATGTCGTCCGAAACCGCTTCACACCTTTCGGCATCATGCTTCGGGATTGATGCGCCGGCCCCGTCCGCCAGGGATGGGGCCGGCCACTTGAAGCGCCGCGATAGCGCCGCGCCATAACAAACTGTCCAAGGAGATACCCATGTCCACGAACGCTGCCTTCACGGCGCGGCGCGCTGCCGCCATTCCGGCTGGCCTGTCGAAACATCTCGACGTCTATATCGAGAAGGCGGAGAACGCCGAACTGTGGGACGTCGAAGGCAAGCGCTACATCGATTTTGCCGCCGGCATCGCCGTCAACAACACCGGCCATCGCCATCCCAAGGTGGTCGAGCGCGTGCGCAACCAGCTCGACAAGGTCACGCACACCTCGTTCCAGACCACGCCCTATATCGACTATGTCACGGTCTGCGAGAAGCTGAACGAGCTGTTGCCGGGTGACTTCCCGAAGAAGACTTTTCTCGTCTCCACCGGCGCCGAGGCCGTGGAAAACGCTGCCAAGATTGCCCGCGCCGCAACCGGTCGCTCGGCCTTCGTCGCCTTCTCCGGTGCTTTCCATGGCCGCACGCTGATGGCGATGACGCTGACCGGCAAGACCAATCCTTACAAGGCCGGCTTTGGTCCGCTGGTGCCGGATGTCTTCCACCTGCCGTTCCCGATCCCTTATCACGGCATTTCCGAGCAGGAATCCCTGACCGCGCTCGACCGCTTCTTCCGCTCCGAGGTCGACCCGACGCGCGTCGCGGGCATTTTCGTCGAACCAGTGCAGGGCGAGGGCGGTTTCTACCCGGCGCCGGTCACCTTCCTGCGCACGCTGCGCGATATCTGCGACAGGCACGGCATCCTGCTGATCGCCGACGAGATCCAGACGGGCTTCGCCCGCACGGGAAAAATGTTCGCGATGGAACATGCCGGCGTTGCCGCCGATATCGTCGTCATGGCCAAGGGCCTTGGGGGCGGCTTCCCGATCGCTGCCGTCACCGGCCGCGCCGATATCATGGACAAGATTCCGATGGGCGGCGTCGGCTCCACCTTTGCCGGCAATCCACTATCATGCGCGGCGTCGATCGCGGTGCTGGAGATCATCGAGGACGAGAAGCTGATTGACCGCGCCAACGAGGTCGGCCGCCGGCTGAAGGCGGTCTTCGAGGGCTGGCAGGAGGGCAACGAGTTTTCCTGCATCGGCGAGGTGCGCGGCCTTGGCGCCATGGTGGCGATCGAATTCGTGCGTGACCGCGAGACGCGCCAGCCTTGGCCTGAACTGGTGAAAGCCATCACGCACACCGCTGCCGAAAAGGGCCTGCTGCTGCTCTCCTGCGGCGTGCATGGCAATGTCGTGCGTGTGCTGACGCCGCTGACCATTCCCTTCGACCATCTCGACGAAGGCATTGCCATCCTCAAGGACAGCCTGCGGGCGGCACTGGAAAAGGTGGAGCGCGGACAATGACGCTCGCGCTGCTTCACGACCAGGCCTTCATCGATGGCGCCTGGGCCGGGGCGGACACGGGCGCGACCTTCGATGTTCGCAATCCGGCGACGGGCGCGGTTCTCGCGCGCGTCGCCGATCTTGCGGCCGCCGACGTCGAGCGGGCGATCCTTGCGGCCGAGCGCGCGCTCGTGGACTGGCGCCAGCGCCCTGCCAAGGAACGGGCCAAGCTACTGCGCGCCTGGTTCGACCTGATCACCGCCCATACCGAGGACCTTGCCCAGCTGATCACGGCCGAGCAGGGCAAGCCGCTCTACGAGGCACGCGGCGAGGTCGCCTTCGGCGCCTCCTTCGTCGACTGGTTCTCGGAAGAAGCCAAACGCGTCTATGGCGACGTCATCCCGTCGGCCGGTCGCGACCGGCGTTTCATCGTGTTGAAACAGCCGATCGGCGTTTGCGCTGCCATCACGCCCTGGAACTTCCCGCTGGCGATGATCACCCGCAAGGCGGCGGCGGCACTCGCCGCCGGCTGCACCATGGTCGTCAAACCCTCCGAGGAAACGCCGCTGACGGCGCTCGCAATGGCCGAGCTTGCCCGGCAGGCCGGCATTCCGGCCGGCGTGCTCAACATCGTGCCGTCGAAGAATGCCGCCGGCATCGGGCGCCTGCTCTGCGAGCATCCGGTGATCCGAAAACTCTCCTTCACCGGCTCGACAGCAGTCGGCAAGCTTCTGATGCGGCAGTGCGCCGATACGCTCAAGAAACTGTCGCTGGAACTCGGCGGCAATGCGCCGTTCATCGTCTTCGACGACGCCGACCTCGATCTCGCCGTCGCCGGTGCTATCGCCTCGAAATTCCGCAATTCCGGCCAGACCTGCGTCTGCACCAACCGCATCTATGTGCAGGACGGCATCCACGCTGCCTTCGTGGCAAAGCTGACCGAGCAGGTTGCTAGCCTGAAAGTCGGTGACGGCGCCGCGCCGGAGGTATTGCAGGGGCCGCTCATCAACGCGAAAGCCGTGGCGAAAGTGGCAGAGCTTGTCGACGACGCCGTGGATCGCGGCGCGCGCATCGAGACTGGCGGCAAGCCGCATGCGCTCGGCGGCACCTGGTTCGAACCGACCGTGCTGAGCGGAATGCAGGCGCCGATGCGGCTGGCACAGGAAGAAGCCTTCGGTCCGATCGCTCCGGTCTTTCGCTTCAAGGACGAAGCGGAAGTCATCCGCCTCGCCAACGACACGCGCTACGGCCTGATGGCCTATTTTTACGCCCGTGATGTCAACCGCATCTGGCACGTCCTCGAAGAGTTGCAGTTCGGCATGGTTGGCATCAACGAAGGCCTGATCTCCACCGAGCTTGCCCCCTTTGGCGGCATCAAGGAAAGCGGTTTCGGCCGCGAAGGCTCCAAGTACGGCATCGAGGAATATGTGGAGCTGAAATATGCCTGCTTCGGCGGGCTGAAGGTGGGGTGAGGCATGGCGCTTGTTATTCGCCAGACAGGAGCAGGCCCAGAAAGGGACTAAGATGCCAGATCGAAAAGTCGCCCTCGTCGTCGGTGCATCGCGAGGCCTGGGTCTCGGGCTCGCTCATGCCTTCGTGTCACGCGGATGGGAGGTGATAGCGACCGTACGCAGCGCGCATGGCCGCGGCGCCCTGGAAACCCTTGCCGGCAATGGGTTGGTTTCCATTGCACACATGGACATCAACAAACCAGAAGACATAGCGGCCCTTCGGAAGATGCTCTCGGCGCGCGCGCTCGACGTTTTGTTCGTCAATGCGGGCGTTGCTATTGACCCTTCCATTGCCGCGGAAACCGTCTCGACACAGGACTTCGTGGACGTCATGGTCACGAACGCGCTTTCTCCGCTGCGCGTCATTGGAGCGCTCCACGATCTGGTCGATCCCGAAGGCGTTGTCGCAGCGATGTCTTCGGACATGGGCAGCATCAACGACAATGCCGGCGGCGGATGGGAGATCTATCGCGCCAGCAAGGCGGCCCTCAATCAGATGATGAAAAGTTTCGCGGTCCGCAAAGGAGACGGGCGAACCTATATCGCCATGTCGCCGGGATGGGTACGCACGGAGATGGGTGGCAATGGGGCGCCGCTCGACATAGAGACGAGTGCCGCCGGAATTGCCGAGACACTGATCGCCCGTTCGGGCGCTGGTGGCATTCATTTCGTCGATTTCCGCAACCAACCCCTTGCTTGGTAGGCACTGCGCAGACTGCGTGACGTCGCGCGCAGTTGTTCCTGTCCACAGTGCGTCGCTCGGCCTCGCCGATCATCGTGCTCGCGCTGCTGGCTCTCGTCATTCAAAGCTTCGCCGAGCCATACCAGGCCCGTTTCTTTCCGGCTAGCGGTCGGTCGGGCAACGGCCCGACGTTGCCGATCCAGGCACGGCAGCTTAGCGCCTGAAGTCGGCCGTTAAAGTCGACTGTGCCACCGCCCGGAGCAGACATTGCCGGCGACCGTGCCACAGATCGCGTTTGCGCCTCAAAGGCGGCCTTGGAAGCACCCGCATACGCGGGCGCCCACCAATCGGATTCCAATAGTTTTTGAAATTCCGCAAATTGCTCTGGGTCCATCCATCCGCGGACCTTCACCCCACGGCTTAATGCGTCCGGAGCAGCTGCTTAACTGAACAAACATAGGCCCGGCCCGTCTCACAAAGTGGTTGTACTCGACCTTGGCGACCGGTTACTAAAGGGCCAGTTGTCGCGGCGGTTCGAGATCCTGGGATAGTCTTCCTCATTTGCCAGCGGTGCTAGGTCAGATAGGCCGTCTCGGGGTTTAGATCAGTCGAAATGGAGCGAACGGGCATGGGCATTCTGGACTTCATTTCCAAGCAATTTATCGACGTTATCCAGTGGACTGCCGACGAATCGGGCGTGCTGGCCTATCGTTTCCCGATGTCGGGCATGGAAATTCAGAACGGCGCCCAACTCGTGGTGCGCGAGACGCAGAAGGCAGCCTTCTTCAATGAAGGCAAGATCGCCGACGTCTTCGGGCCAGGGACCTACACGCTCAACACCCAGACGCTGCCGGTGCTGACCTATCTGAAGAACTGGGACAAGTTCTTCGAGTCCCCCTTCAAGTCGGACGTGTATTTCTTTGACACCAAGGACCAGATCGACCGCAAATGGGGCACCACCCAGCCCCTCACCATCCGCGACAAGGAATATGGTCCTATCCGCCTCCGCGCCTTCGGCAACTATTCCTATGCCATCGGCGATGTCGAGATGTTCTGGTCGCGCCTGGTCGGCACGGCCGAGCGCTCCACCTCCGAGATGATCGAAGGGCAGCTGCGCGGTATCATCCTTACGGCCATCGCCACCACGCTCGGCCAAAGCAGCGTCGCCTTTATCGACATGGCGGCCAACCAGGAAGCATTCTCGCAGAAGCTGGCCGAGGCGATCGGTCCGGCGCTTCGGGCCTACGGCATCGACGTCAAGAGCTTCTACGTACAGAGCCTGTCGCTGCCGGACGAACTCCAGCGCGTTCTCGACAAGGTGAGTTCGATGAACATGCTGGGCGACCTCAATCGCTATGTCCAGTTCCAGACTGCCGAATCGATCCCGATCGCTGCCGAGAATCCGGGCGGCCTGGCGGGGGCGGGGGCCGGCCTGGGAGCAGGGCTGGCGATCGGCCAGGCCATGGCGCAGGGCTTCGCCAACCCGGCCGCTCCGTCATCGCAGGCCCAAGCGGCGCCAGCCGCACCGACCGAGGATCCGATCCAGCTTCTCGAAAAGCTCGGTGGCTTGCTTGCCAAGGGAATCCTGACGCAGCAGGAATTCGATGCCAAGAAGGCCGAACTGCTGTCCCGGATCAAGTGAGAGCCCGGACACTTCATCCTTGCCGACGCCGGGAGGTCCGGCGTAGCCAACCGCCAACTCAGGGTTTTCATGCGCAAGTTCGACTGCCCGTCCTGCGGCGCGGATGTCACCTTCCGGTCCGCGCAATCGGTTTATGCCGTCTGTGCCTATTGCCAGTCCATGGTGGTGCGCACGGATGTAGACGTGACGTCGATCGGCATCATGGCCGCCCTGCCGGACGATATGAGCCCGTTGCAACTGGGCAGCGGCGGCTATTTCGAGGAGCAGCCCTTCACGCTCATCGGACGCCTGAAGATCGGCTGGCGCGATGGGCTGTGGAACGAATGGCACCTGTTGATGGCGGATGGCCGGCGCGGCTGGATCGGCGAGGCACAAGGGGCCTTTTCCATCAGCTTCGAACTGGAGGGGGCCTTGCCCGACGACGTTACGGCGACCTTTGAATACTGTCTGCCGCTGCTGAAGGGTGGCGAGGGCGCCGACGAGGCAAGGCCTGGCTTTTTGTTGGAACTCGGCGGCACCACGCTGCGGGCAGTCGATATCAAGCTGGCGACCTGTCTGGGATCTGAGGGCGAACTGCCCTTCGCCGCGCCGAAGGGGCGACGGACGGTCGCGATCGATTGCGTCGGCAAGGAAGGCGAGTTCGCGACGCTCGATCATGATGGCCGCGAGGCCCATGCGTATGTCGGCCGCTATGTGGAATGGGACGCCTTCCGCTTCACCAATCTGCGGCCGCTGGAGGGATGGTGATGGGCGACCAGACTTCGACCATGCCGTCCGCCGAGCCGGCGCCGCCGACGCGCGCGCCCGCCAGGCCGCGCACCTTCGCCTGCCCGAACTGCGGTGGGCCGGTCACGCTGCGCGCTGTCGGCCAGTCGATCACAGCCACTTGCAGCCAGTGTTCGTCCCTGATCGATGTCGCCGATGAAAATCTGAACATCATCAAGACGGCGCAATCGGCGATGCAGGACGCCGAGATTCCGATCGGCGCGCGAGCCCGGCTTGGGGATGTCGAATGGGAAGTGGTCGGTTTCATGCGGCGCTGCGACGGGCCCGGCGACTTTCAGTGGACCGAGTACCTGCTGTTCAATCCCTATCACGGCTATCGCTTCCTGGCCGAGGAATACGGCCACTGGACCTTGGTGAAGATGCTAAATCGCGACGTACCGGGCGCGGGCAGCCAGGGCCAGATCACGGCGATGGGACGTACCTACCAGTTCTTTGGCAAGGGCTTTGCTCGCACCACTTATGTCGCCGGCGAATTCTTCTGGCGAGCATCGACCTCGGACGTTACCGCTGTAACCGACTATATCGCGCCGCCCTACCGGCTGATGGTGGAGAGGAACGATGAGGAGATCATCGTCTCCGAGGGCGAGTATCTCGGTGCGCGCCTCGTCGCCGACGCCTTCAAGCTGCCCCTGCGCGTGCCTTCGTCTTCCTCCGCCGGCGTCAGCCAGGTCAATCCGTACAAGGTGTCCTTCGCCGTAATTGTCGCGGCGGTGGTTGCCGGAACGCTGCTGCAATTCGTCTCGCTGGCGATGTCAGAAAACAACCTCGTCAGTGCGCAAACCTACAATCTGACCGCCGCCGACAAGGGCAAGACCCTGTCCTCAGGGCCGTTCCGGCTGGAAAAGGAAGGCAATGTCGAGATCGAAACCACCTCGTACCTCAACAATGACTGGCTTGAGCTCGACATGGCGCTTGTCAACATGGACACCAACCAGGGCTATCCGGTGTTCCAGGCGCTGGAGCATTACAGCGGGCAAGATTCCGACGGCCCCTGGGAGGAGGGCGGCTATGAGGAGACCTCGCTGCTGCCGCCGGTTCCGCCCGGCACCTATCAATTGCTGATCGAGCCCGATGCAGGACTGTTCTCCAAGGCGCCGTCACCGGTGCAGCGTGTCGCCATCTCTGTCCGACATGGTGTGCCGGTCTGGTCGAACTACCTGATCGCCATGGCGCTGCTGCTGGTCGTGCCGGGTTTCGGCATCGCCAGGCGATCGCTGTTCGAAAAGTCGCGCTGGGAAAAGGGTGGTGTTGCCGAGTGATGCGAGGAGGGAAGACATGAGCAAGCTGCAGATGATCTATGCCACGCTGGTCGTGCTCGCCATGTCAGCGGCCAACTTCAACGGCTATGCCGTGACCGCGATGTTCAACGGCAAGCAGGCCGCCAATCGCGGCGTCAACGAATATCACAAATAGGGGCTTTCAATGGATGTGACCGGTCTGATCGATTTGAAACTCGTAGTTGCCTCTTTGGTCTATTCGAGCCTGGGCCTCTTCGTCTTCGTCATCGCCTTCGTGCTGCTTGACCTGCTGACCCCGAAGGTGCACGTCTGGAAAGAAATCTGCGAGAAGCAGAACATGGCGCTGGCGATTTTCCTGGGGTCGGTGGCGATCGGGATCGCCATCATCATCGCCTCGGCCATTCATGGTTGACAAGCGATCTTCCGGCGAGTCGGCGTAGGGCGCTTTCGTGGAAATCCTGCTTCTCTTTTCGGCCTTCGTCATCGCGACCTGCGGGCTGATCTACGAATTGATCGCCGGCACGCTGGCGAGCTATCTGCTCGGCGATTCAGTCACGCAGTTCTCCACCATCATCGGCGCCTATCTCTTCGCCATGGGCGTCGGGTCGTGGCTTTCGCGCTATATCGAACGCAACCTGCTCGCCCATTTCGTCCGCATCGAGGTCATGATCGGGGCGATTGGCGGTTCCTCGGCCGCAGTGCTCTTCATCCTGTTCGACCAGGTCGCCTCCTTCCGCTTCTGGCTCTATTTCCTGGTCGGCGTGATCGGCATCCTGGTCGGCGTCGAAATTCCCCTGCTGCTGCGCATCCTGGAAGGGCGGCTCGCCTTCAAGGACCTGGTCTCCAAGGTCTTTACCTTCGACTACATCGGCGCGCTCTTCGCCTCGCTGCTCTTCCCGCTGGTGCTGGTGCCGCATCTCGGCCTGATCCGCTCCGCCTTCCTGTTCGGCATCCTCAACACCATGGTGGCGATCTGGATGCTCTATGCCATCAAGGCCGACATCATACCCCGGCGGGGGGCCCACAAGGCCGCGGCCTTCACCGTGCTGGTGCTGCTCGGGGCCGGCTTTGTCTGGTCTGAACGCATCCAGTCGATCTCGGAGGCGAGCATTTATCCAGGCACAGTGATCTTCGCCGAATCCACGCCATACCAACGCATTGTGGTCACCCGCCAGAAGCGCGACATCCGCCTCTTCCTCAATTCGAACCTGCAATTCTCGTCGCTGGACGAATATCGCTACCACGAGGCGCTGGTGCATCCGGCGATGAGCGCGATGAAGGCGCCACGCAAGGTGCTGATCATCGGCGGCGGCGACGGCTTGGCGCTCCGAGAAGTATTGAAATATCCAGCAGTCGAGGCCGTGACCATGGTCGATCTCGACCCGGCCATGACACGCCTGTTCTCCAGCAACGAGTTGATGACGGCCCTCAATGGCGGCTCTTTGTCCTCGCCCAAGTTGACACTCATTAATGCCGACGCCTTTCTCTGGCTTCGGGAACAGAAGCCGGCGGCTCAGCGCTTCGATGCCGCGATCATCGACCTGCCGGATCCTTCCAACTTCTCGATCGGCAAGCTGTACTCGCTCACCTTCTACCGCCAGCTGAAATCGGCGCTGAACGATGACGGCATCGTGGTGATCCAGAGCACCTCGCCGCTCATCGCGCGCAAATCCTTCTGGTGCGTCGACAACACGCTGGCAGCGGCCGGTTACCAGACCGCCGCCTATCATCTTTTCGTGCCGTCCTTCGGCGAGTGGGGCTTCATCATCGGATCCTTCTCGCCCTATCGGGTACCAGAGCACCTGCCCGAGGGGCTGCGCTTCCTCGACTTGCCGACCATGAAGGCGATGTTCCAGTTTCCGCCTGACATGGCGCATGTCGCCACCGCGATCCAGCGGCTCGATGACCAGCCGCTGGTGCGCTATTTCGACGAGGAGTGGGGCGATTACCTCATTTATTGAGAGCCGGCGCGCCGGTCTTCGGGCCGGCAAGAAACTGCCGAAGATGCCAACCGGGCGGTCGGTATCGCGCGCGACGGCTGACGCGTCGCTGCCGGCACGCCGGACTGAGGGCCGGCACACCGGGGCAGCCTTGCCATGAGCCGGATCACCCGCAAGCAGTTCCTGGCCCTTGGAGCCGCCTCGCTCGGCCTCGCCGGTGCCGGATTGGCCGGCGGAGAACTGGCCGGAAGGGTGCTGTTCAGTACCGGTGAGGGCGGTGCGGTTCCCGGTGAACTCGTCGGCGCCTCCTCCTCCATTGGCCACAGGCTGCGAGGCGGTACCTTCGCCGCGCCGGGCGACATCCGCCGGACAGATGTCGTCATCGTCGGCGGCGGCGTGGCAGGCTTGGGCGCCGGCTATCGCCTTGCCAGGGCCGGCTATGACGATTTCCTGCTGCTCGATCTCGAAGCCGCTCCCGGCGGCAATGCCGCCAGCGGACGCAACGAGGTCTGCGCCTTTCCCTGGGGCGCGCACTACGTGCCGTTGCTCACACAGGAAGCCAAGGCAGTGCGGGCACTGTTTGAGGATTTCGGGATCATCACCGGTTACGGCCCTACGGGCGTACCGGTCTACGACGAGTATGCCCTGTGCGCCGACCCCACCGAGCGCCTATACCGCTACGGGCGCTGGCAGGACGGCCTGGTGCCGGCGATAGGCCTCACTGCGGAGGAGGAGGCAGAGACCGGGCGCTTCTTCGCCACGATGCGCGATTTTCGCCGGCGCGTCGGCAGCGACGGCCGGCGCGCCTTCGCCATTCCGCTCGACCTGAGCTCGCAGGACGCCGACCTGATGGCACTCGACGCCATCGCCATGACGGCCTGGATGGAGCGCGAAGGCTATCGCTCGCCGGGGCTCGCCTGGTATGTCGACTATTGCTGCCGCGACGACTACGGCACACGATCGAAGGATGTCTCGGCCTGGGCCGGCTCCATTATTTCGCCGCCCGCAACGGCAGGGCGGCCGATGCCGGCGAGCAGGGGCTGGTCACCTGGCCGGAAGGCAACGGCTATCTCGCGCACCGCCTCGCCGAGGTCCTCGGCCCGCGCGTGCGGCCACGGGCGCTTGCCTTTGCCGTCGACACAGCTGGTAGCGGCGTGACGGTCGACGTCTGGGATGCGGCCGAGGACAAGACCTTCCGGGTCGAGGCGAAGGCCGCGGTGCTGGCGACGCCTCATTTCGTCACTGCGCGGCTGCTGAAGGATGCAGCCCTTGCCGCCGGTTCTTCCTATGCGCCCTGGGCGGTGGCCAACATCACGCTCGACAGCCTGCCGGGCGGTACTGGCGCCGGCCTGAGTTGGGACAATGTCGTCTTCGACAGCCCCTTGCTCGGCTATGTCGTGGCCACCCACCAGATCACGCAGATGCGCCCCACGAACACGGTGCTGACCTACTACTGGCCGCTCAGTCACCTGCAGCCGGAGGAGGCGCGTCGGGAGGCCTTGGCGCGGCCGCTGCAGGCCTGGCAGGGCATTTTCCTCCAGGAGCTTCTTGCTGTCCACCCCGAGCTCGAAGGCCATGTCCGGCGGGTCGACGTCTGGGTCTGGGGGCATGCGATGATCCGGCCGGTGCCAGGCTTCATCTGGGGCGCGCAGCGGCGCGTGGGTCTCGTGCAGAAGGCACCCATCTTCACCGCCCATTCGGACATGAGCGGCGTCTCTATCTTCGAGGAGGCCTATACGCATGGGGTTCGTGCGGCCGAGAACGCCATGGCCTATCTCAGCCATCCCTTCGAGACGGTGCTGTGATGGCGCATTCCCTCCTCAAGACCCAACCCTGGATATTCTCCGCCCGCTTCGACCTCGGCTTCATCCTGGCGCCGGCGCTGGCGGTGACGCTGGCCGCCCTGGCCTGGTCGCTGTTCGGCGGCGCGGCAAGCGAGACCTCGCCCTGGGTCTGGCTGGTGCTCGTCGTCGGCGTCGACGTGGCCCATGTTTATTCGACCCTGTTCCGCACCTATCTCGACCGCGCCGAGTTGAGTGCGCGGCCCTGGCTCTATGGCTTGACGCCGCTGCTGGCCTGGCTGGGCGGCTGCCTGCTCTACTGGTGCGGCAGCCTGGTGTTCTGGCGCGTGCTTGCCTATGCCGCCGTGTTCCACTTCGTGCGCCAGCAATACGGGTTCATGATGATCTATGCCCGCCGGGAGCGCGGCCTGCCACCGCTCTTCTGCCGCATCGACAAGGCGGCGATCTACGGCGCCACGCTCTATCCGCTGGTCTACTGGCATTGCCATCAGCGGCAATTCTCCTGGTTCGTCGAAGGCGATTTCATCCGCCTCGACCTGCCGCTGCTCGCCACCATCGCCGGCCTCTTCTATGGCGTCATCCTGGCCGCCTACATCGTCAAGGAGGCCGCGCTGCTGCGCCGCGGCACAGGCTTCAACCTGCCGCGCAATCTGCTGCTCGCCGGCACCGCGACGTCCTGGTTCATCGGCATCGTGCTGTTTGACAACGACCTCGTCTTCACCGGCACCAACATCATCGCCCACGGCATCCCCTATATCGCGCTGATCTGGGGCTATGGCCGCAACCAGGCGCGGCTGCAGGGCGGACGCAGTTCCTTCCTGGCGCCATGGATCGCCCATCTGTTCACCTGGCGGGCCGTGCCTGTCTACATGGCCGCCCTCTTCGGCCTCGCCTATCTGGAGGAGGGGTTGTGGGATGGCTTCGTCTGGCGCGAGCATGGTAGCCTCTTCGGCGTCTTCGGCACCTTGCCGTCGCTCGGCTCTTCCGATGCACTGATCTGGCTAGCGCCGCTGCTCGCAATGCCCCAGGCCACGCACTACATCCTCGATGCCTTCATCTGGCGCATGCAGACCAGGGACACCAATTGGAAGCGGGTGCTGTTCGCACAAGAGCCGGGGCGGTCCTGATGGATACCCGAGTGACCGATCAAGCCCAAACTGAGCAGGCCCAACCCTACGCCCCCGGTCTGCATCTACTCGTTGATTTTTGGGAGTGCCGCGGCCTGCAGGATGCCAAGGGGATCGAGCGCGTGTTGCGCGAGGCGGCGGCGGCCTGCGGCGCCACGGTGCTGGGCGTCATGCTGCACAATTTCGGCGAGGGCTGCGGCATCACCGGCGTCGCCTTGCTCGCCGAATCCCATATCAGCATCCACACCTGGCCCGAGACCGGCTATGCAGCCCTCGACCTCTTCATGTGCGGCCGCTGTGACCCTCGAGCAGCCTTGCCAGTGCTGGAGGCGTGGTTCTCGCCGGGCAGTACAAGGATAACGGAGCACCGAAGGGGATGAGATCGCAGCCGGACTGTTAGACCAGGGCACCATCTTTGAGATCGAGGAGCGCCTCACTAACACAGGCGGGACCGACGCACTGGATCTCCTTCATGCGCGAGGAGGCGTGCCTGAAAAACACATCACAGGCATCGTCCCAGTCGCAACAGGCGCGGCACCGTTTGCCATCCTCGGGGACTTTCGTACGCCTGCCGGCGCCCGAAACTCTTCACGCATGCGGAAAGGCAAGTACACGCGACTTCGTCCAGAAAGCGGTCAGTCCGCTCCTGGCCCCAATGCGGCCATTTGAGAACTAGCGGCGGATGACCGTCTCTTGGCGGGCATTGTTGCGGACCTGCTCGACGAGTTGCCCGAGCTCATGCCTCTCCCTCCATCGGTATACTGTGGCGAAACGCGGTTCGCTCGACGCTCCCACCCAAGAGTACCCGAAGGAAACTTTTCGCCGCGGTGCCGCGGCCAAGAAGGCGCACTCTGCAAGCTGTTTCACGACTCCCCGGGTTCGCGATCTCGCCGCAGCGATGTGCCCGGAGATCGTCGAGCCGAGCCGCGCGGCCGAGCAGGCTAATGACGCTTGAGGGGAGACACACAGCAACTGCTCGGCCCCGCGCCGGGATCGAAGGGGCGGGGCTGAAGGATGCTCATGCGAGCACAAGTTCCGCGCTCTCCGCGACATAGCTAACATAGCGATAGTCCCGAATGAACGTGATGCGCCCGTCTCGCCACTCCAACGACATGAAGTGGCTAGGCTTTGCCCCTGGCCCATTCTCGAACACTGCGATGACTTCGCGGCCCTCCAACCAGGCCGGAGCCAAGTGAACCGTTTCGCTCCGAGCGTAGATGGTGAAGAACATGCTAACGTCGGCCGCTCCAACGCGGATCGGATGCGTCGATTGATTGAGCTTGACGTCCTCTGCGAGCAGCGCGCGCAAAGCCTCCCAGTTTCGCTGATTGAAGAGCGCGACGTAGCGTGCCACTGCAGCGGACGGCGGCCGCGCATTCGTCGGCGGGCCGGCTTGCTCATTGATCTCCCGAAGTCGCGCGCGACCTCGTGCCAGATGGCCCTTCACCGCGTCGACTGTGAGGTCAAGGAGAGCGGCGATCTCGACCAGCGACTCGTCGAGCACATCCTTCAGTATCACGACGCTCCGCTGAGGAATGGGCAACTCCACAAAGCGCGATACGGCGGTCCTGACTGCTTCCTGGCGCATCAGCATCTCTACAGGGTCAGAGTGGGTCGAATCGACGACATCTGAGGCGGTGTCGAGTGGCTCGGCCATACGCACCGCACGGCCGCGTAGCAGATCGAGGGCGCGGTTGTGGGCGATCCGGAATAGCCAGGGTCGAAGCGGCGGCACCTTCTCCAAGTCCTGCAACGCCGCGAAAGCCCGGACGAGCGTATCCTGCACGACGTCTTCGCCGTCGATGACAGATCCCATGAGACGCGCACAATAGCGGTGGAGTTCAGACCGCAACTCGCCGACTAGCCTGACGAGCTCCGCCCGGCGGTCGCTATTCAGCGAGGATCGCTCCGTGTTCAAGCAGCGGCTCCCTCGAGGATTGTCACTCCCGTGCCACCCTTGAGGCCGAAAGCAAGCCCCCCGGCGTATTTCGGATCGTCCAGCACTTCGACAACCTTTTTTCCGAATTCCGTCGGCGGCATCGGCGCTCCGAAGCGGGCCAGGAACTGTTCGGCTGTAACACCCATGGCATGCGCATAGGCGTCGGCGCCGGCGTCGCCGACACCGGTACCACCGACAATCTGCAACGGCACAATGGCCTGAAAGCGAATCCCGAGGCGCTTCTGTTCCGAGACACCATTGGCGTATTGGGCCATGAACCATAGCATGCGCTTGGCACCGCCATAGCCACCTGACATCGGCGATCCGCTCACGCCGGCACCACTCGACACAACCAGAGCGCGACTCCCGGGTTTGAGCGGGACATTAAGCGCTGCCTGCAGCCAATAGAGGCCGGCCTTGACGTCGTGCTCCCAGGTCGCGGTGAAGTCAGCCCAACTCACTTGGTCAAACCGACGCATTGGCGGTGACATGCCAGCGTTTAGCACCAGTATGTCGGGCCGCACCTCGATGAGGATGCGGTGGGCGGCCGTCTCGTCGGTCACATCGGCGGCAATTGTGAAAACGCCCAGCCGGGTCCGGACGGCCTCGAGCGCATCGGCGCCGCGCGCGACCACCGTGACCCTGGCGCTGCAGTCCACAAGCGCCTCAACCAGTCCCAGGCCAAGGCCACGGCTTCCGCCGGTGACGACGATATTCTTATCCTTGAGGCTCATGGTCGTTCTCCAGTTCTTAGCTATAGCTAGGACGATCCAAGCGCCGAAAAGGAGTCACGGCCTTGACTGTGAACGCCCTCTGTTCGCGACCGTAACAACGGTTCAGCGTAGCCGGGTGACGACGTCGGCAATGGCGACCTCAGTGAAGTTTCCCTGGGCAGGAAGCTCCACCCAGCAAAAGTATCTTCGCAGATATATGGTTGTGGCAAACCGTGGTGTGTATCCCAATCACGGAGCATCCAGCGCCATTTGCGATTGACGCGCGAAACCCGCAGCAAGCGCACCTCACCAGTGTTTAGCGTGCCTTGCAGCAGCTGCGTCTCGCCGACGGCACTATGCGGCTGCGTTGTGGACCGTGTTGAGACAGCTGCACACTATCTTCCCGGCAATCTCGGAGTGAAGCCCGATTAGCGCATAGAGGCTGGTTCGTGAGAAGAGATTTGACCTGCAGGCACAGTGCGGCTCGTTGTCGCCGTCTCGCACTCTGCTTAGCCGGCCGCTCAATTGCCGTTGCCACTCGAACAGGTGCTCCATGAGGGCACCGGCGCGAAACTCGCTGCGATCCAATCGACGGATGCGCGTGTCTCAAGGCAATTGGATGTCGGCGATGCTGAACAGCCTCATTGGGCGGGCTGAGGGCTCTATCGCGGACACGCCACCTTCCGAGCCGATCGTCAGTGACTCTTTTTTGCGGCCTCATTCGTCTTAGCCTTAGACAACAACGGAGCGAATGAATGACCCTCAAGAACAAAAGCGTGATGGTAACCGGCGCCAATCGCGGCATCGGCCAGGCCCTGGTCCAGGAAGCCTTGAGGCAAGGCGCCAAGCGAGTGTACGCTGGTACGCGTCAGCCCCTGGTCCATTCAGACAGCCGCGTTACGGCCGTGACCTTGGATGTGACAGACCGTCAGCAGATTCAG
Organism: Mesorhizobium shangrilense; assembly: GCF_040537815.1. Classification (NCBI taxonomy): domain Bacteria; kingdom Pseudomonadati; phylum Pseudomonadota; class Alphaproteobacteria; order Hyphomicrobiales; family Phyllobacteriaceae; genus Mesorhizobium; species Mesorhizobium shangrilense. The sequence continues at coordinate 29,950 of NZ_JBEWSZ010000007.1, read as the reverse complement.
CGCGCTGTCGAGAGCATCGAATCCCTCGATATTCTCATCAACAATGCCGGTGTGGCCCTTTATGACGACCTGAGCGATCCTGCGGTGCTTGAACAACATCTTGCAGTCAATCTCTTTGGCACGCACAGCATGGCCCGGGCTTTCTTGCCACTGCTGACGCATTCTCGCGGTGCCATCGTCAATGTGCTGTCGGTGGCGGGCCTCGCTGCCCTGCCGGTCATTCCTGCCTACTCGATCTCGAAGGCGGCTGCATTTTCGCTAACCCAATCTCTGCGCGCTCTCCTGGCTGAACGGGGCGTGAGCGTGCATGCGGTCCTGGCCGGCCCCGTCGATACCGAAATGTCACGCGACCTCGAGGTGGCTAAGGCCTCACCGGCATCCGTTGCGCAAGGCATCTTCGATGGCGTGGCGAAGGGGGAGCAGGACATTTTCCCGGATCCCATGTCGGCGTCGATGGCGGAGAGCTGGCGTGGCAGCGCCGTCAAGGCGGTTGAACTCCAGTTTGCGATGCTCGTGGCGGCACAGCCGGCCGCCGCATAGGCGAAGTCGAAAAAGAGAGCCCAAGCAAAACCAAGGAGACAACATGCTCCTTCATTAGACCGCAACACGTGAAGGGTGGCCGGCGTCCCGGCTGGAACAGCTTGAGGACGAGAAGGCGTAGCGACGAACTGGAGTCAGCCGCACGTATGTCCTATCATCTCCATTAAGCAATCGCTGGCCTGCGTTCCGCCGACGCCCAGATCCCGCACACTGTTCATGTGGTTTCGGTGTTTCAGGCATGAGGCGTGAACTGCCAAGCCCTGCTTTCGCAATCGCGCTCCGAAGCTGGCGGCCTGTTTGTGGAACGGCGGTGTTTCCTGATCTCCGACGAGGATGGTCACTGCCGTTTCCGGATCGTGCTGCCGTGTCGTTGGCGTGAAGACTGCAGCCTCCTCGTCAGTGATGCCGATCAATGGCTCGAGGAAGGAGGTCTGCAGGGGCTTCAGATCGTAGAGGCCGCCCAGCAGCAGCGCCGCACGGATGCGTGACGGCATTGGCGTCTTTTCGAACAGGAATGTCGCCAGATGCGCGCCGGCCGAATGGCCGCTGACGCTTATCCGCCCGGGATCGCCGCCATGGCTGGCGATGTTGTCCAGCACCCATCGTTTCACGCGCCGGACCTGTTCGACGATGACAGCCATCCTGACCTCGGGCATCAGCGCATAGTCGACAATGACCGCGATCGCACCGGCCTTGGTGACTGTGTCCGCTACATAGGAATAGTCGCTCCTGGAAAACATGCGCCAGTAGCCGCCATGAATGAAGATGTGAACCGGAAGGTTTTTATGCCTCCCCGGTGGAAAGAACAGGTCGAGCCGCTCGGCACTGCCTTCGCCGTAGGCGACATCAGTGACCATCGGCAGCGTTGCCCTGGTGGCAGTGCTGCGCGCCACGATATCGGCCACGATGTCATCGAAGTCGGCGACGTGATCGCGGGTGCGGAAGGGATCCTTCGGCATGGCTGCGGGCTCAGAAGGTGATGGCGATGTATTTCGCCTCCATGAATTCAGCGATGCCGTGGTGCTGGCCGCCTTCGCGGCCAAGGCCGCTTTGCTTGACTCCGCCGAAGGGCGCCGCGGGGTCAGACATCAGCCCCCGGTTGAGGCCGATCATGCCGGCCTCGATTCTCGACGCCACACGCATGCCGCGCCCCACATCGCGCGTGTAGATATAAGCGGCAAGGCCATATTCCGTGTCATTGGCATATGCGATGGCCTGCTCCTCGGTTTCGAACATGGTGATCGGCGCCACCGGCCCGAAGATCTCCTCATGCGCCATGTCGGCTTCGGGCGATACCGCCGACAGCACCGTCGGCGGGTAGAAAAAGCCTTCCCCTTCCAGGATCGAGCCGCCGCAAAGCACCTTGGCTCCCCGTTCAACCGCGTCCTTGACGAGACGGTCGATCTTGTCCACGGCCTTTTTTGTGATCATCGGGCCGCACTCGGTATCGGCATTGGTGCCTGCGCCTACCTCGAGCGCCGCCATGCGTTTGCAAAGCCCGTCGGCGAACCGTTCGTGGATGCCGGACTGGACATAGATGCGGTTGGCGGCGGTGCAGGCCTCGCCGGCATTGCGCATCTTGGCGATCATGGCGCCGTCGAGCGCCGCATCAAGATCGGCATCGTCGAAGACGACGAAGGGCGCGTTGCCGCCAAGCTCCATAGAGCAGGAAATCACATGCTTGGCAGCTTCGGCGAGCAAGGTTCGGCCGACGCTGGTCGAGCCGGTGAAGGAGAGCTTCCTGACGCGCGGATCGGCCAGCATGGCCGATGTCAACGGGCCGGGATTGGTCGTGGTGAGAACGTTGACGACGCCGGCCGGCACGCCGGCGTCGCTGTAGAGCGCGGCCAGCGCGTAGGCCGTGAGGGGCGTTTCGCTTGCCGGCTTCAGGATGACTGTGCAGCCAGCCGCCAGCGCAGGCGCGATCTTTCGAGTCGCCATCGCGGCCGGAAAGTTCCACGGCGTGATAAGCACGCAAATGCCGATCGGCTCATAGTCGACGACGATCCGGTTGGTGCCGGACGGCGCGGTGCCGAATTCACCGGTGATGCGGACCGCCTCTTCGGCATTCCAGCGGAAGAATTCGGCCGCGTACGCCACCTCGCCGCGGGCGTCGCGCAGCGCCTTGCCGTTCTCCAGCGAAATCAGCATGGCGAGCGTTTCAGATCGTTCGACCATGAGCTCGAAACAGCGCCGCAGAATTTCCGAGCGCTTACGTGGCGCTGTCTCTCGCCATCCCTTGGCGGCCGAAGCCGCGGCCTCGACGGCAGCCACAGCATCCTCGAGCGTTGCATCAGGAACCGCCGCGATCACAGCGCCTGAGGACGGATCGACGACATCAATGAGCCGGCCATTGGAAGCGGGGTGCGACGTGCCGTCGATGTAAAGCCCGTGCGAAAACCGGCGCACGTCATAGCCATCCGGGTCGATTTGCTGAACATTTGGGGGAAGGTTCATCGTCTTGTTCCGTTGGTTCACATGGCGCAGGCGGCGATGTCGCCGTCATGGGCCGCCTGGACAAGGCGAAGCATGGCGGCGAGATCGAACGGGCGCGGGTTGTTCTTGATCAGACGCTCGATGCCGAGCGCCTGCTCGGCGGTCCAGTCGAGCTTGTCGGCGGGCAGGCCAAGATCGGCCAGCGTCGGCGTAATGCCGATCGCCGCGAACAGCCGCCTGATCTCCTCGATGGTGGCGGCGGCCATCTCGGCAACGGTCCGCTTCTTGGTATCGAGGCCAAGCGCAAGCCCTATCTCGGCCATTTCGGCGGCGGCCACGCGGCTGTTGTAGGTCATGACGTAGGGCATCATCGTCGCCACGCCCAATCCGTGCGCTGTGTGCGTAAGCGCCCCGGCCGGATACTGCACGGCATGCGCCGCTGCCGTTCCAGCAGTACCAAAGGCGCAGCCCGCAGCCAGCGCGCCCATCATCACATCGGCACGCGCATCGGCGTCAGTGCCATCGGCGCAGGCTTTCTCGAGGCTGCGCCCCAGTAATTTGATGGCCAGCAGCGCAAAATGATCGGTCAGCGCTGTCTTGCCGATAAAGACATGCTTCTGCGGCAGCTCGGGGTTTTCGCCGCGTCGCATGGCGGTGAAAGCCTCGATCGCATGCGTCAAGGCATCGGCGCCGGCGATCGCGGTCAGGGCAGGGGGGCACGTCATTGTAAGTTCGGGATCGCACAAGGCAACCGCCGCGATCAGATACGGGCTCGATATGCCGACCTTGAGCGTCCGGTCGGGATCGGAAATCACCGCGACGGGCGTCACTTCGGAGCCAGTGCCCGCCGTTGTCGGTACGGCGATCAGCGGCAGGGTCGGCCCCGGCACCTTGAACTCACCGTAGTAGTCCTGGAGTTTGCCCCCATGGCTGAGCAGCAAGGTGGCACATTTGGCGAAGTCGAGGCAACTGCCGCCGCCGATGCCGATCACCATCTCGGGCTGGAACTCTTTCGCTTCGTCGACGCAAATGCTGACGCTGTCGCGTGGCACGTCGGGCAGGACGCGGTCATGCACCAGCACCTCGATCGAGGCGGCCTGAAGCGATTTGACGACTTCCGCGAACACCGCCGTGCCGGCGAAGCGCTCGTCGGTACAGACCAGAGCGCGCCCGCCAAACCGGCCAGCCACCATCGGCAGCACATGGCGCTGCCCCTTCCCGAACAGGATTTCTCGCGGCAGCCGGAGGGCGGCGAAAAGGCTCATGATGATCTGCGTCCTTTCATGGAGGCTGAAGTCGAAAGCGCGTTGAATCCGGCCACGGCGCGGAATTCGGCTCTGAACTCATTGTGATGGTTGTGTCGCGTCCAAAAATGTATCCGCGTTAAAATCGTATAGGATATAGGATTGCATCGACCGAAGCATCGTGTTAGCCATCCTCACTGTCAAGAGGCAAAAGATGCAGACCACGAACTTACCCGATACGACCGAGATGATCGCCGCAGGGGGACGCATCCAGCGCTCCAACAGCCTGGTCGAGGATGTCTATGAAGCTATCTTCGCCCAACTGATGGCGCTGAAGATTGCGCCCGGCTCACGCATCACCGTGGACAGCCTGGTCAAGGAATTCGACGTCTCGCACACACCCATCCGCGAGGCTCTGGGCCGCCTTGAAGGTGAAGGCCTGGTGCTCAAGACGCACCTCATTGGTTACCGCGCAGCACCCCAGATTACCCGGCGTCGTTTCGATGAATTGTACGAAATGCGCCTTCTGCTTGAGCCGCATGCCGCGGCGAAAGCCGCTGCCGCCATGGACGAGGCGAAGCTCAACACTTTGCTGGAAGCGGCTGGCGTGATGTCACGGCGCGAAGGCAAGGACGATCGCCTGCGCTATTCGAACTTCGCCCGGCAGGACGCGATCTTCCACGACAAGATCATGGAGTTTTCCGAAAACGAGCTCATTCGCCAGACGTTGAGCCACCAGCACGCCCACTTCCACATCTTCCGCCTGATGTACCATGCCCGCGTGACCGAGGAAGCGCTCGACGAACACGAGGCAATCCTCGCCGCGTTTGGGTCGGCCGATCCCGAAGCCGCCAGAAAGGCGATGCGCATCCACATAGAGCACTCGCGCGACCGCCTGCTGCCGGCGTTCGATTGAGGCCGGAACCGATGTCAATCGCCGCGAACATCACCGGGGAGGGAGGAAGCACGTTGCCGCAAGGCGACGGCCCAGGCGCCGTGGAACCGGTGTTGCGCGCCGAACATCTGTCGAAACAATATGGGCCTGTGACTGTGCTGTCGGACGTCATTCTCGACGTCCTGCCCGGCGAGGTCCACGCTATCATCGGCGAGAACGGGGCCGGGAAGTCGACATTGATGCGGCTGCTGTCCGGTTATGTCGAGCCGACAAGCGGCGCATTGTCGATGGCCGGCCACCCGGTGAAATTCACCAAGCCCAGCCAGGCACAGGAGGCCGGTGTCGCGCTGGTCCATCAGGAAATCCTGCTCGCCGAGGCGCTCACGGTGACGGACAATCTGTTTCTCGGGCGCGAGCTTTCGCAGGGCCCTGTCGTGGATGACCGTACGATGCGGCGCCTGGCGGTCGAGAAGCTGGCGCAGATCGGCTGCTCGGTCTCGCCGACCGCGCTGGTGCGCGACATCTCGCTGGCGGACCGGCAGATGGTTCAGATCGCCCGCGCGCTGCTCGACGACTACAAGGTGGTGATCTTCGACGAACCCACAGCCGTGCTGACCGGCGGGGAAGTCGAGCGGCTGCTGGAGATCGTGCTGCAACTGAAGGCACACGGCACCGCCGTGCTCTATATCAGTCACCGGCTGGACGAGGTGCAACGGGTCGCCGACAAGGTCACGGTGTTGCGCGACGGCAAAATGGTCGGCACCTATCCCGGCAAGACGTTGAGCCAGATGGACATGGCGCGGCTCATGGTCGGCCGCGAACTGGCCGCACTCTATCCCGAAAAAACCACGGCGCCTTCGGATGTGCCGATGCTGAGCGTCAGGAACGCCACCGTTCCCGGCTATGCCGAGGACGTATCCTTCACCGTCCACAAGGGCGAGATCCTGGGCTTTGCCGGCATGGTCGGCGCCGGCCGCACCGAACTCTTTGAGGGCATCATCGGCCTGCGCCCGGCAACCGCGACGGTCGAACTTGAGGGCAAGCCGGTCCACTTCCATTCGCAGCGCGCCGCGATCGACGCCGGGATCGGCTACCTGACAGAGGACCGCAAGGGCAGGGGCCTGCTGCTGCAGGAGCGCCTCGCACCCAATCTGACGCTCTCGGCGCTCTCGATGTTCCATCCGGGCCTGTCGATGGGCCGGCGCCGCGAAGCGACGGCCTTGGAAGAGGCCGTCGAAACCTATGACATCAGGGTGAAAAGCCTAAGCGCCAAGGCGGGCCAGCTCTCGGGCGGCAACCAGCAGAAGCTCCTGCTGGCCAAGGTGCTTTTGACCAACCCATCGGTGGTCATCATCGACGAGCCGACACGCGGCATCGACATCGCCAACAAGGCGCAGATCTACGCCTTCATCCAGGGACTGGTCGCCAAGGGAAAGGCCTGCATCGTCATCTCTTCGGAGATGCAGGAACTGATTGGCATCTGCGACCGCATCCTGGTGATGCGCGAGGGCCGCGTCACCGGCGAGGTCAGCGGCGCCGAAATGACGGAAAGCAACGTGGCGCTGCTGGCAACCAGTGGCCCGAAACCAAGGCCAAAAGCCAAGGGAGGACCAGAATGGCTGTCATGACCGGATCCCCATCCACACGCCGCCTCAGTGATCTGAATCTCACCTGGACCGACGTCGGCCCCTTCCTGGCATTGGTTGCCCTGCTGGCGGCGGGCTTCCTCATCAATCCGGACTTTCTCTCGGCCACCAACCTTGCCAACGTGATCACCCGCAGCGCCTTCATCGCGATCATCGCGGTCGGTGCGACGTTCGTGATCTCGTCGGGCGGGCTCGATCTTTCCGTAGGCTCGATGGCCGCCTTTATCACCGGCATCACCATCATGTTCATGAACGCGGTGGCTCCGCATGCCGGCGTCTGGGCCATCCCTGCCGGAATGGTGGTGGCGATTATGGTCGGGTTGCTCTGTGGACTCGCTAACGGGCTGATCGTCACAGTCGGCCGGATCGAGCCGTTCATCGCGACGCTCGGCACGATGGGAATTTTCCGGGCCCTTATCACCTATCTGACCGACGGCGGCACGATCCCGATCGACCGGTCGCTGCGCGAAGCCTATCGTCCGGTCTATTTCGGCACGGTCGCCGGCGTCCCGATCCCGATCCTGATATCCGTCGCGGTCGCCGCGGTCGCGTCCTTCGTCCTCTACAAGATGAAATACGGGCGCAAATGTGCGGCTGTCGGCGCCAACGAGGATGTCGCTCGCTATTCCGGCATCTCGGTCATCAAGACCCGCACAATCGCCTACATCGTCCAGGGCATCTGCGTGGCCATCGCCGCCATTTGCTACGTGCCGCGCCTTGGCGCCGCTACGCCCACGACCGGTCAGCTTTGGGAGTTGCAGGTCATCACCGCCGTGGTGATCGGCGGCACCGCGCTGCGTGGCGGCAAGGGCCATGTGTGGGGAACGGTCGCGGGCGCGGTCATCCTGGAGCTCATCGCTAACCTCATGGTGCTGTCGGACTTCGTCTCCGAATACCTTGTGGCCGCCGTTCAGGGCGTCATCATCATCATCGCCATGCTCATTCAACGGTTTTCGAATTCGAAATAGCTCGTGTCCGGACCACGCGGGAGCCAGGTTTTTATAGGTCCAATGGGAGAAGACAATGTTCAGTAGAAGATGGATTGCGGCGGCCGCCCTTGGCTCGCTGCTCCTGGCCGGACAGGCCATGGCACAAGACAAGAAGGTTATCGCTGTGTCGATACCTGCGGCCGACCATGGCTGGACGGCGGGCGTGGTCTATCATGCCCAGCAGGCCGCCAAGGAAATCAATGCCGCTTTCCCGGGCGTGGAAGTGGTCGTCAAGACGTCGCCATCGGCAGCGCAGCAGGTCAGCGCGCTCGAGGATTTGTCCGCCAGCCGCAAACTGGATGCCTTGGTCATCCTGCCTTACAGTTCGGAGGAGCTGACCCAGCCGGTCAAGGCTATCAAGGATGCGGGGACCTTCATCACTGTCGTCGACCGGGGCCTCACCGATTCCTCGATCCAGGACCTCTACCTCGCCGGTGACAACATTGCGGTGGGCGCAAACACCGCGAAGTTCATGATCGACAAGCTGGGCGGCAAAGGCGACCTCGTGGTGCTGCGCGGCATTCCGACCGTCATCGACGACGAGCGCATCAAAGGCTTCCAGGACGCGATCAAAGGCACCGGCCTGAAGGTGCTGGACATTCAATATGCCCACTGGAACAGCGACGAAGCCTTCAAGCTCATGCAGGACTACCTGGCCAAGTACCCGCATATTGATGCGGTCTGGGCCAATGACGACGACATGCTGCTTGGCGTGCTCGAGGCCGTGAAGCAGTCGGGCCGGACCGATATCAAGCTGGCGCTTGGCGGCAACGGCATGAAGGACATTGTGAAGAAGGTGATCGACGGCGACGCGATGACGCCGGTCGAGACCCCGTACCCGCCTTCGATGATCAAGACAGCGATCTACATGACTGTCGCCAATCTGATCGGCCAGGCGCCTGTGCGCGGCGCCGTCAAGCTCGACGCACCACTGATCACTCAAGCCAACGCCAAGGAATACTATTTCCCGGACTCACCGTTCTGATCGCATCCGATTTTGAAAAAAGGCAGGGCGCGATCGCGCCTTGCCAGCCCAAGAATGAGAGGAAGAGCCATGCCAGGCAAAAAGATACTGATGCTGACCGGTGAGTTCACCGAGGAATACGAAATCTTCGTCTATCAGCAGGCGATGGAAGCCGTTGGCCATACCATCCACGTGGTCTGCCCCGACAAGAACGCCGGAGATCTGATCAAGACCTCGCTGCACGATTTCGAGGGCGACCAGACCTATACCGAAAAGCTCGGTCACTATGCGCTGATCAACAAGACCTTTTCCGACGCTGAGAAGCAGCTCGACCAATACCACGCAGTCTATTGCGCAGGCGGCCGCGGCCCCGAATATATCCGCACCGACAAGCGGGTGCAGGCGATCGTGCGTCATTTTCACGAGGCCAACAAGCCGATCTTCACGATCTGCCACGGCGTCCAGATCCTGATTGCGGTCGACGGCGTCGTGCGTGGCAAGAAGGTGGCTGCGCTGGGTGCTTGCGAGCCGGAGGTGACACTGGCCGGCGGAACCTACATCGACCTGTCTCCGACCGACGCCTATGTCGACGGGACGATGGTTTCGGCCAAAGGCTGGACGGCGCTTGCCGCGTTCATCCGGGAATGCCTCAAGGTTCTGGGTACCGAGATCCGCCACACCTAGCGGAGGTAAGGCCGGCGTATATGGTACGATGGCCTTAGTGGCTCTGGGCGCGCCGGTCCGAGTGGCAAGCGCGTCTCCAACCTAGCCTCATTGACGCATTATCGTCTCCTCGACCTCGTCTTCAACGGCCGCCAGCGTCGCATGACGCGCGTGCTCTCAACCGCCATGAGTTTAACCGAGGTAAGGCAGCACGTCGCCGGTCCGACAATGACGACGCCACGAAACAGCATTGGCGCTTCCGCGAGACAGGGGTATGATAAGGCGTTGTTTAGCATAGGCTCGGCAACAGGTAGGAGGAGAGACCCATACCCCATGGGTCTGTCCGTCGCCCCGTCCCCCTACCGCGCGACGCTCCTCCTACTGGCCCTCGCTTGTGTCATCAGGGTGTAAACCTCAGCCGTGCCGTTCAACACTTCTGGCGCGCCAATCTCTGGGTGGAGCGAGGCTTTCTAGGCTTTCCGGAGGGTGGGTGGAGTATAGAGGGGGGACAGGAGGCGCGCGGTGCCGCCTATCTGACGTCTCTCGGACTTTGGTGCCGAAACATTCTGACCTGAGGTTCTCGCTGTTACACATAGCTACGACATGGGGAAGGAATTTGTCGGCCGCCGATAGAATATCGATGTTTAGTAGAATAAGCGTGGAAAATTCGTGCTTCCTAAGGTATTTTCGATCTTCCTGGTATGATTTTCGGCGATCTATGGGGTCTGTATTTCTATGGTTTCTTCTTCTTTTTGGGAGGGGTTGTAGACAAGACTTCCAGTCGATAGCCTGGACTTCTTGTTATTTTCTGACGCCGAGGCTTCGGGCGGCGGCCTCAGGGTTAACCACTCACGCACGATTGAAGTTAAGGAATCTCTAATTTAGTTGACTAAGTTTTCCACAGGTATATTTTTAATTGCGTTGGGATGTGCAATTTGGGCGAGCAATCGGCGATGAAGGCACACAAAGCGTAATCGTGATTTCGGGGCGAATAGAATGTCGCGCGGCAGCCAGCAGGCCGCGAACGACATCGGCCCAGCGAACTCAAAAGGCAATTTAGCGCACATCAAAAACATATGGCGATTCCGCCGTTGCGGAGGGTTTGTCGCGTTCGCAAGGACGTGGCCGGGCAGAGCTTTGCCTCGGTTGCGCTGCCTGGAGCGATGGCGCGTGCAGTGCGTGGAGGGACGGCATGAGTAAGGTTGTCAAGGTTCTGAAACTCAGGCCCGCGACTGGTCGAACTGGAGGCAACCGGAACCGCCACCGAGCCCTCGTTGCCGGAGGCGCGGGATTTCTGGGCTCTCATCTTTGCGAGCGCCTGTTGCTGGACGGCTATGAGGTGGTTGCGCTCGACAACTTCCACACCGGGAAGAAATACAATCTCAACGCCATTCTGCCCAATCAGAAATTCACTTGCGTCGAGCATGATGTCGTTGACGCTCTGCCGTCGGACCTCCACGTCGACGAAATCTATAATCTAGCCTGCCCGGCGTCTCCGCCGCATTACCAGGCAGACCCGATCCATACGTTCAAGACGAGCGTGATTGGTTCGCTGAACTTGCTGGAACTCGCTCGACGGCACAACGCCAAGATATTCCAGGCCTCCACGTCCGAGGTCTATGGCGATCCCCTGGTGCACCCGCAGCCGGAGAGCTACTTCGGCAACGTCAATCCGCATGGACCACGGTCCTGCTATGATGAGGGGAAGCGCTCGGCCGAAACCCTGTTCTTCGACTATTCAAGAATGTTCGGCCTCGACATCCGTGTCGCGCGCATTTTCAACACCTATGGCCGCCGGATGCAGCCCGACGACGGTCGCGTCGTCTCGAACTTTGTCGTCCAGGCGCTGCGCGGCGAAGACTTGACTGTCTATGGCAGCGGCCAGCAGACGCGGTCGTTCTGCTACGTGGATGACCTGATCGAGGGTTTTGTCCGGCTGATGAATGCGCCCCAGGCGCCCTTGCATCCGGTCAATCTCGGCAATCCTGTCGAATTCACAATCATGGAACTGGCGACGCTGGTCATTGAATACACGAAGTCCGGGTCGAAGATCGTGCATCGGCCGCTGCCGGTTGATGACCCCAGGCAGCGCCGGCCCGACATTTCCTTCGCCAGGGAAAATCTTGGCTGGCAGCCAAGGATCAGTCTGACCCAGGGGCTCGCGCATACCGTCGAGTATTTTGATGCCCTGCTTTACGGCGGCCATCACGTCAAGGAAGCTGCTTTCTCATGAACGGCCGGGCTATCCTCGTGACGGGTGGGGCTGGCTTCATCGGCAGCCATACTTGCAAGCTGCTGGCCGCCGCGGGCTACCTGCCGGTGGTTTTCGACAATCTGTCCCGAGGCAACGAAAAGTCCGTCGCCTGGGGGCCTCTTGTCGTTGGCGATATCCGCGATCAGGCAGCACTTCAGGATGCGATCGGGACGTATCGGCCGAGGGCAATCGTCCACTTTGCAGCACTGGCTTATGTTGGCGAGTCCGTGCACGAGCCCGCCGAATATTATTCGACCAACGTATCGGGCACGATTTCAGTGCTTGATGCGGCGCGGGCCAATGCGGTCGAAGAAATCGTCTTCTCGAGCAGCTGCGCGACTTACGGGGTACCCGAGACGCTACCCGTCCGCGAAACCTCGTCACAAAACCCGATCAGCCCCTACGGACGCACCAAGCTGATGGGCGAGCAAATCATCAAGGATTACGCATCCGCATACGGAATGCACTATGCGATCCTGCGCTATTTCAACGCTTGTGGGGCCGATCCGGACGGCGAACTCGGCGAGTGGCATTCGCCGGAAACGCATCTGGTGCCCAGGGTGCTGATGGCCGCGTCCGGCATGATCGACGAGATCGAGGTCTTCGGCACCGACTACGATACGTCGGACGGCACATGCGTACGGGATTACATCCACGTCAGTGATCTGGCCCGCGCCCATTTGAAGGCATTGCTACATCTCGAGGCGGGCGGCGAAAGCCTGTCGGTCAATCTTGGCACCGGGCGAGGGGTGTCCATCAAAGAGATCCTCCAGGCGGTCTCCCGGATGACGTCGAGATCGGTTCCGGCCGTCTTCAGGACGCGGCGCGAGGGCGACCCAGCGGAGCTTTACGCCGATCCGGGCAGCGCACGCGACCATCTCGGCTTCGTGCCGGAACTTTCCGATATCGACACCATCGTCAGGACGGCGGCCCCATTCTTCGGACTGGAGGCAGGCAGATGACGTTGGCGGTCTCGTCATTTGCAGGGGCTTCTCGCCTTGGCCGCGACCACGGCGCGGGGGTGGTCAGCCTTCAATCCCCAAAGCATCTCGCGCGACTGGACGATCGGCCGATTGACATGATCGACGGCGAGATCTTGTGCTTTGTCGGGCTGCGCAACGAAGCGGCGCTGCTGCCGCAACTTCTGGACCACTACCGCCGCCTGGGCGTCGATCGCTTTTTCTTCCTGGACAATGGTTCCACGGACGGGACACGTGAACTGATACTGGAGCAGCCGGACAGCCATTGCTTCCACACGGAGGGATCGCATTTCGCTGAAAACGTCGAGCCGCCGCGATGGATCAACACGCTCATGAATGTCTTCGGCACCGGCCACTGGTGCCTTTCGATCGACGCCGATGAGCTTCTCGTTTATCCCGATTGTCAGAGGGCAAACCTGCGGCAGCTTTGCAGCTATCTCGACTTGACCGGCGCCGAAGCGGTAATCGGCTCGATGGTCGATATGTACGCTGACGGCCCGTTGGCCGACTGCAGCTATGACGGTAGGCTCCCGCTTCTAGAGGCTTCACCCTACTTCGATCCAGAGCCGGGGTGGCTGCGTGCCCGCGACGGCATGTATCCACCGGAGCAGATGTTCGGCGGCGTGAGACAACGCGTCTTCTGGCACGGCCGGTTCAAGCAAACGCTTCCTCCGTGTCTGACAAAGGTGCCGATCGTACGGTGGGGGCGAGGCAGGCACTACCACGTAGCGCAGCACACAATCAGCGAAGTCCGATTCAGTGAGTTACGCATCGCGTTGCTCCACTTCAAATTTGTCTGGGGCATTCGCCACAAATCAGCGTCCGCTCTGAGTGAGAATGTGCGACTCAGGGAAAAGGGGCTTGAAGAGCGCGCCGCCTATCTGGAAGCATTGGAGCGCAATCCGAAACTGGCGCTTCGTAACAGTCGGTCTGTCCGCTATCGCGGCGACGCCACGCAACTTGTAGAGCTCGGCTGGATGAAAACCTCGGGTCGCTATGCCGAATTCGTCTCGACCTTGACCACGCACTAGAGCAGTTCATCGTTTCACGGAAACGCCGAGCCGCTCTATCTCTTTGTTTTGATGCAATTCCGGACGAAAAACCGTTCACACTTTTCCTGGAATTGATCTAGGACCGCCAAACGACCATCTGACGTGTCAAACCACCCAACCGGGACGACCCGACTGATGTCTAACCGCCGTAGTGATGGCCATGATCGTTTTGGCCTGTGTTCGCGCCATTTGCGGAAAATTGGGACAGGGTGTTCAGGGCCTGCGCCTTGCAAGCCGTCGGCGCATTTGGATAACGGTGCAGATAATTCTCGAGCGCCTCGATGGTGCCGATTCTAAGGGCTTGCTCACAAGCGAGCTCGGCTTCCTTGACCCCAGCTTCGCTTTGCGCCTGCGTCGCGCCGGAGAAAGCGACGCTTACGCCCAGAAGACTGAGTCCGCCCAACAGTAGCGATTGGATCTTACGCATAACAAGCCCCATTCACCACATACATATAAGGACTTTATAATATTAGCCGGTTAGCAATTTGTCAACCATTTGTGCAGGCACAATGCCGGCGCCTTCGACCCCCGGCAACTGACTGACCTGGAGCCCCACCGGCCTCGCCGGATGGCTGTCAATCGCCGAACAGCGTCAGCTTCCGAAAGAAGGCATTGGTCGGAAAACCATTGGGCATTCCGGTGAAACGAACCGCAAGAACGACTGAAAGCGGCATCTTGCGTCGTACACGAAGCGCTGCGACCAAGGGATGGCGCACGAATTTATCTTCGACTGACATCCAGCCTGAAAACGCTATCGCTTGGACGGCGATGTCCCGCTGCCAGTCCAAGGTTTGATCGGGGCGGGCAAGGGCAAGACCGAAGTCCAGTGCAGGCGCGTCGGCATGAGCGACTTCGACAGTTGCTTCGATCCTCCGAAAGAAGGCGGGAAATTGACTGTCGAGAGATGCAGCGACCGGGCCGTCCGAATGCGGGCGCAGGAACACCCCGCCACCATCCGGCGCGACAAGCAGGAGCGGTAGAGCCGAGACGCGCGGGGTCAGCAGCCGCGCGCCTCTCAGTACATTGTAGCCGAGGGCGATCGCGTTGCCACCGGCGTCAGGCCGGTCCGCAGCGTCGCGGTAGATGGTGGCAGGGGTGCGCCCAAGCAAGATGGCCGCGGTATCGGGTCGGCCGATCGATCCAGCGATGTCCGCAAGTTTCTCGATGGCCACATCGCTGTTCGGTTCGAGGTCGCAAAGCTCCAGATATTTTCGATTGGCGGGGGTGTATTTCAGATTTTCGCGTGCGCTTTCGATTTCGGCTCGCGTCGTGTTCTGTGCGATGGCCAACTGGCAGAGCGGCCGGACGTCATCGAATTGGCTTGATCGGAACGCCTCCACGATCGGAAGCCGGTTGTCGTACCAATTCGACATCCGGAACATTCCATCCGGTTTCGAGCGATACCAGTAAAGCGGCTTTGGAACCGGCCTGATCTTGAGCCCGGCCAGCGAGGCTCGCGCAAGGAACTCCCAGTCATGCATGGCGTAGCCGGGCTCCTCGATCAGAAACCCGATCCGCGAGAAAACAGACCGGCGCACCATCGCATTGGCATCACCGTAGACATTGTGGATCAGACCGAGCGCGTCGGGGCCACCCAGAGGTAGATACTGGATCAGCCCATCGGCCCGGTCCTCGGGCACAAAGTCCTCGTAGAAGATGAGTTGGAACGCAGTGCAGATGTCCGCACCCGATGCCGCCATGGCGCGCACGAAATGGTCTACCGCTTCCGGGAACAGTGCGTTGTCGTCGTCAACGAATAGGATCAATTCGCCTCGCGCGGCACGGACGCCAGCATTTCGCGCCGCACCGAGATGCTTGTGCGGCCGGCGCAGGACCTTCCAGCCGCGCTGACGGAAGGTCGGTTGCAGTGCATCCAGCAAGCGCTTGGCTTCGTCCAAGTCGCTCCCGTCGTCGACCAGTATCAACTCCAGCGGCCCGTAAGTTTGCACTTCGACCGCCGCGATCGCCTGCTTCAGATAAAGCGGCCGATTGCGATGGGCCATGACGATTGAAACCAGCGGCGATGATCCAGGGCTGCTGCGTATGCGCTTCCGCGCGACGGACGGCGGCAGATTGCGTGTGTCCAGCCAGGACTGCCGGATCTGGTGCAGGCTGTCGATCCGCAGCGGGCGAGGCGGGTCGTCGAGCGCCGTCGAAATCGCCTGCGCCAACGCGGCAGCATCAGGATCGACCAGCAGCGCTTGCCCCGCCTGCGCATTCCAGGTCTCGGCGTTGGCGCCGACATTGGTTGCAACGAATGGCAATCCCGCCTCGATACATGCGGCGACGAGTCCGCCGGTCGATTCGGCGCGAGCGGGTATGACTGCGAGTGCGCCGGTCCGCGTGATGTAGTCGAGCCTTGCGTCCAAATCTGCGTGCGGCAACAGGTTCAGCTTGAATGGCCATCGCTCGGCGCGCCGGAGAAGCAGTCCACCGCTATGCTCGCCCATGATCTTTCCGAATGGACCGAATGCAGTGACCGTCAGGCCTTTCGACGCCTCTGGCACAATGATGTCGAGCGCATCGCACAACAGCATCAGGCCATCGCGGATGCGCCACCCGGCAAGGACGACCAGTTCTCGTGCTCTTCTCGTCTCGGCCGACGGCCGCGCACCGGCTCGGTTGGTACGGCTCTGCGACAGCAACATCGGCGTCACGGTCGCCTTCTTCACCTTCCAGCCTTTCGACAACATCCATTTGCGCAGGGTGGCAGACACACAGATCGTGCGGTCCGCCATCTCGGCGCAATATCTCTCCATGTAGGCTGTAGCGATCGCGTCGGTGCTCCCCATGAACGCCTTGTCGGCCTCGTGTTTCCATTCTTCCGGAGCATGGGCGATGACCACAATCGGTGGCGCGGCAAAGGCATCGGTCTCTACCGCCAGCAAAGTGTAGTAAGGCAATCCACCCTCGAGGGGCGCGTAGACCAGGTCGTGACCGGACCGTTCAAGATAATGCAGAACAGCTGCGGACTGGCTCTCGGGTGTCGCCAGCGAAGGAAGCAACTGATCGGACTTATCAAGAATGTCCAATCGGACCGAGGCTGCTCCCACCAGATCGCGGCCGCGCGCCGCCAACTCCTGGGAAGACCGCGCATCCTTGCCAGGAACCCATAACAGGGTGACGTCATCGCCGTTTTCGGCGAAAAGCCTGGCGAGGTCGCACAGCGCTGTTTCCTCGCGGATGTCGCCGCCATGGTCAATCGCGCGCGTCACGATGCAGACACGGCGACGCCTGCCTTCCGGCTTGAGCGGCCTCCGCTGCCTACCCCGAACGGCCATCGAAGTTCCTCTGGTCCAAATCCGCCGATGGCGCTTTCGCTGCGTGGTTTCTCTGCCCCCGCGTCAGCGCCGGGTTTACTTCTGAGGGATCAGTCTTCCGCGCCGTTAGTAAATCAGGCCTAAAACCGCCGTACAATCGATCGATTGTTATAACTTTATTGACGGCATAACTAATTTTTAGGGCCTCCCGCTGATGATTGTCGTCACAGCAGGAGGCGCGAATGAAAACGAAAGTGAAGTTTCTCGGTGCGCTCGCTTTGATGAGTGCGATGGTTTCGGCAAGCTCCGCCGAGGAATTGGCGCCCCCCCGCATCAACGCTGCCAACATCCACACGATCCGCAGTGATCGTGGCGGCTATGTGATCGACTATGCCATCCGTGTGCTCAAGCTGCGCCGCAGTGGGGGCTATGTTCGGTTCGACGGTGCGTGTGACTCTGCCTGCACGTTGTACCTGTCGATGCCCAAGAGCAACGTGTGCATCACACAGAACGCGTCGTTCGGCTTTCACTTGCCGTATGGCGTTTCGCCGCGAGGCAACCAGGTCGCCGCGAGTTTCCTGATGAAAAACTACCCCGGATGGGTTCGCAGTTGGGTCGCCAAGCGCGGTGGGCTCAAGAGTTCCATTGCGACCATGACGTACTCGGATGCGAGCCACTATCTTCCGACCTGCCCCTCAGTACCGCCGCGTATCTCCGTTGCGAGTCTAGGTTAAACACGCCTTCTCCGTGGCTGATCGTTGCCGTTCGAAAACGTCAATACAGGAATGAAAACCATAATGGCGGGCGCTCGACAGCGTCCGCCATTGCTGGTTCATATGGCAGCGCGCGATTGATTGAAGAGGTCGCTTGCGTATTTTCGGAGCGTCTTCATGCTCTCAGGGCTTGGTACGAATGCACTGCCAAAAGTTCGTCCTTCTCGCTTCGCCCAGGACCGGATCTCAGGCACTCAATCACCATCTCAATCAGTATGAAGGGATGGTGATGCATGGCGAAGTCTTCAATCCGAGCTTTGTCGGCTTGCGCTATGACTACCACGAGAAAATGAACCTGCTGCGTGAAAGCGTTGACGTTCGGGATGCCGAACCCGAGCAGTTCATTGCGCGGATTTTCGACGATCCGTCGGCCCGCTTTATCGGATTTCATATATTTCCCGATCAGATGCGTCCCGCCATTCTTCCCGTACTCGAAGACGAAAGCGTCAAGAAGCTCTGGCTTGTCAGGAACCCGGTCGCCTCCTTCGTTTCGTTGCTCGAGGCGGAAGCATCCGGAGTCTGGCTGGTTCATGCCTCGGAACCATTGCCGGCCGGCGGTGGCCGCAAAAAGGTGCATTTCGACATCGACCGGTTCAATTCGTATGTCCGCGAACTGAACCTGTTTCGGGTCAAGATCAAATCTGTGTTGTCCGCAACCGGGCAACCGTATTTCCCGATCCATTACAATGATATCGCGGACCCTCTGGTCGGAAACGCCATAATCGCCTATCTCGGCGGTGCGCAGCGCTTGGACCATTTTGAGACCGAGACATTGAAACAGCCACCGCGCCCGTTTGTCGAACGCATCGAGAATTACCGGGAATTCGCGATGTATTTCAGGGCCATTTCCACGGAAGATTTGTACGCGCTCGAGTGACGTCCAGAGCTTCGGCTTGATACGCCACACGCGTGTTTTCCTGCGCCGAAGATTTGCCGGCTTTTCAATTTTGGCCGACGCCAGACCCGCGGAGGAGGCTCAAAACGCACCGCCATTCAACGCGTTAGGTTAACCAGTTCCCAAGAAGCTTGGTTAACGAGCCCTCAATTTTGTTGACTCTCTCTTAACGCAAGCTGATTCTGCCGGCGGGGTTTGAAGGCTGTCGGCCGCAGTTGGGCCGTAGCGCAGACTGGCGGCGGGTAGTTGTATGAGTGCTTCCGCGGACACCGGCATCATTGGCGGCAATGTGGGGTCTATAAGCCGACCCCAGGTGGCGGGTAAGCGCCGTTTCTGGCGTCCGTCCTGGCGCCGGCCCAGCGATAGATCTTTCGGCTCGGCCTGGCGTTCTGTTTCGTTAGCTCGGCCTTTTCTGGTTCTCGTGGCTGATCAGGTTCTGGCGGTTGAAGCCGGAGCACATCGGGCATGTCAGGCCACACACTTTCGCAACGGTCGTGCTGGCGTGGATGCCGCTGTATTTCCCGCTGAATGCACTTGTGTCGAAGGAGCCGTGCTGTGACCAGTCAGATGGAACCGAAGGCGCGCCCGGATTTTTTCCGGGACATACGCTTCCGTCGCATGAGCCTGCAGATCATTTGCACGGGACTGCTGTCCTGGCTGCTTTTGGGTGTCTACCGAAGCTCTATCGTCGATCCACAAACGACGCTGCAAGGCCTTCTGGCGTCGATCCCCGTAGGAATAGCATCAAGCTACTATGATCTGATCTTCATCGCATCCCTGACTGCGGTGGCGCTGGCCCTGCTTTTCCTGGCAAAGCGCAGCCGCCTTGGCTGCGCGATCGTCGTTTTCCTCTTCTATGTGGCCATCCTGATTTCGCTGGCCTGGGGATTTGCGAACATCAATCTCGTCAAGATGCTGGGGGAACCCTTCACCTTCCAGTGGCTGGTCTATGGCGACTTCCTGCAGAATGCAGACGCCAGGAACGCCATGGCCGACGCGCTCAACATGAGGGACTTCGCGACCCTGTCCGTGTCAATCATTCTGGTGCTTGTGCTCGGTTACGCCGCAGCCAGATTGTGTCTGCGGCTGGGCGTCGTCGGTCACAGGGTGCTCCTGGGTGCGCTCATTCTGGGCGTCGGCCTGGCGACTGCCGGCACCGGCTATCACGTTCGGGCGGAGGCGCTGCCGGCGACGAAGATCCAGAATCCGATCGTGCATTTTGTTGAATCGGCTTTGCTCAGTCCGATGCCGGTCGTCCTGACCATGAAGGCCGGCCCCAATGATCCCGATGTCGCCAGCGTTGGGGAGCGCCCGCCCGAAACGTCCAACTTCAAGGCATCAACACCAAACCCGATCAAGAACGTTCTCGTTTACATGATGGAGTCGGTGCCGTCCAAATACATCGAGACGTTTGGCGGCAAGTACCCGGTCACTCCAAACATAAAGAGCTATTCGGGGGATTCCATACGATTCGACAATATATATGCGCATGCGCCGTCGACGCAATATTCGATATTTTCTCTATTTTCTTCAATGTACAACGACATTTCATACTATGGTATGACCAACAGGTACCCTTATCTTAAGCTGGATTCGATCTCCAATACTCTGTCCAGCCATGGTTTTCGCACGGGGTTTTTCTGGAGTGCGGATTCCCGGTTCCAGCGAGTCGATGAGTTCCTGCTTAACAAGGGATTGGACGCGATTCAGGATTTTCGCGGGCAGAAATGCGCCACCCCCACGTTCAAGCTCAGTTCCGAGACATGGAAGAACATGGACTACAACAGCGACCTTTGCACGGCCCAAGCGACCATCGACTGGCTGAACACGGATGCGGAAAAACCCTTCTTCGCCATAATGTTCACGGCGATGACCCACTATCCCTACCTCGTCACCGACAGCCCGATGTTTACGAAAATGTCGCGTTCCGCCCGCGACACCACGCTGGTTCACTACTCGGATGACGACAAATTCAATTCCTATCTCAATGCGCTGAAGATCGGCGACCTGGCGTTTGGCCAGATCCTTGATTCGCTCAAGCAGTCTGGCAAGCTCGATTCAACGCTCGTGGTCATACTGGGCGATCATGGCGAGGCGTTTGGAGAGCATGGCGACTATGTTCATGCCAGCGCGATCTATGAGGAAAACATCCACATCCCGCTCATCATGATCAACAAGCATCTTTTTCATGATGAGGTCGTGCATTCCGTCGGCGGAATTGTCGACATCGCCCCGACGATCCTCGATATACTCGGGATTCCGCTGCCAAAGCAGTGGCAGGGGCGCAGCCTGTTCAGCGAGCAACGGCCGAACAAGACCTTTTTCTTCAATCCCTGGAGTGGTTTCCTGTTCGGCTATCGCGAGAATGACCGGAAGGTCATCTTCAACGCCACAACCGGCAAGGTCGAGGAATATGACCTCAAGGCCGATCCCGACGAAAGAACAAACCTCTTCAGGGACGATGCGAGCGACCGAAGCGCGCTGCTGCAGCCCATCGCAGGATGGGTGCAGTCGCAGAGGCGGCGCGTGGCCGATCTGGTCGCCGATGCGGCGAACGACACCCCGCGTTGCAGCATCACCAGCTTGGAGGTTGATGCAGCTGGCGTTGATTTTCAGGGGCCCCCCCGGTTCGACGTCCTGGTGGACGGAAAGCGTGTTGCCGGGTTCGACGTTCCGGGGAAGGAAAGCACGGCATCGACGTCCGAGGCCGCCGTGGCGGAGCTGAAGGACGCGTCGGCCGGCGCACAGCCGCTCCATGTCGACCTCAGCGGCGTGACGAATCCGCAGACGATCGAACTTCGCTATGTCAACGATCTGTGGGCCGGACCGGGCAAGGCGGGCGATCGCAACCTGTTTATCAAGAGCATCAGGTTGAACGGGCAGGTGGTGCCCAACAGCAGGCTGCACGTCGACGAACAGTCCCATGGCTATACCGACGATAGCGGGACGGCAATGTACACCAACGGCTCGTTGTGGGTCAGCGGGCCTTTTGTTGCAGGATGCATGTAGCGTTATTGTGCCTTGGTAAGCCTGCGAGACAATTACGAAAGTACTATCCAACAGCTGGCAAGACTGTATCGAGAAAAGCCAGCGGATGAGGGGGACTAATTGGGCGTTGGTTCTAAGGCAGGCGCAATGCCCAAGGGCAAGCGACAGGCAAACCAGAAGCCTAGCAGTGTGTGTATTGTTTCGGAGGTTGAGTTCGGCTCGACGGTGACAGCCGATCCCGGGTCGGCGACGTACGCGCTAGCCCAGCATCTGGCGGGAACCGGTGACACCGTGACGCTGCTTTGGGTGCCGAGCCCTTTCGGCAGCCAGCCCGACGAGCAGGAGATCGCCAGGCTGGGGAAATGGTGCTTCGACAATTTCCTGGTGCGGCTCGAATTGCTGCCGCCGTCGCCCGAGCTGCTGCGCGGCATGGATTCGAGCGACAAGAACTCGGTAGCTGTTTACCACTACCTCAAGCAGAACACTTTCGACATCGTGTACTTTTCGCTTGAGGGCGGACTGGCGCATTTCCCCGCGGTTGCGAAGCGGACGGGCGTGTTTCCCGACCCTCCTTCGATCGTCGTGCTCGCTCATGAACCGCTTATGTGGAAGCTGGAAGCCAATAACCGGGCGGTCGAACGAAAGGAGCAGATGACCGTCGCGCACATGGAAAAGACGTCGGCCGAAACGTGCGACCATCTTGTTGTCACCGGTCAGTCTCTGCTCGACTGGATGGCCAAGGCGGCATGGAAGTTGCCCGCCAGCTGCCGCATTGCGGCGCCCCTTGAGCCACAGGAGTGGCGCTCGACCTTTGTCGTCAATCACGACAGGCCGCGAGAGCGGCCCACTGCCGAAGTGGTTCATTTTTCGGGCACAGAGGCGCGCGATGGACTGATGCTGTTCTGTGATGCGCTGGATCGTCTGGCCGACAGCGGCGTCACCGATCTGGCGGTGACGGTTGTCGGAGCGTTTGGTCATGTCCTGGGCGAGCATTCGGGCGGCATGATCGTTCGACGCGCGCGGCAGTGGCCGTTCAAGCTGAAGTTCCTGCCCATTCGAGATGAGCCCGAGATCTTCCGATACCTGCGGCAGAGCCATGCGCTGGTGGCGATTACGCACTCGGCTGCGCATCTTCCGCTTGATGTACTGACGTGCCTCGACGAGGAGATCCCGTTTGTCGCGACAGACGTCGGCAGCATACGCGACGTGCTCCATTCGAAGTCGGTCGACGCCGTCATGATGGAAGCGTCGGCGTCCGCCATCGCGGCCAAGATTGCGTCCGTACTGAAAAGCCGATCGTTCGGCCCGGCGAAGCCGCGGCAAAAAAGGGAAGGGCGCGAGAAAACCTGGAACAAGCTGCACGCGAAATTCTCCCGTGAACCCGATAAGGTCTCCAGTCGCAGCCGGAGCCGGGCGCCGCTCGTTTCGATCATAACGGCGCACTACAATCGGGCGCGCCTTTTACCGCAGGCAATCGCCTCGGTTCGACACCAGGACTATCCCAACATCGAATTGATCGTCGTTGACGACGGCAGCGCCGATCCAGATGCAATCCAGTTGTTGACCGAGCTCGAGCCAGAGTTCGAACAGCGTGGCTGGCGGATCATTCGGCAGAAGAACGGCTTCCTCGGCAAGGCGCGTAACACGGGAATCCGTGCCGCCAAGGGTTCGATGATCCTGTTCCTGGACGACGACAACGCACTGTTCCCGAACGCCGTCAGTACATTCGTCGCCTGCATGCAAAAGTCCGGCGCCGATATCTGCACGACCTTTGCCAAGTGGCTCAATGAGCCCTTCGTGCCGCCGGACACGAAAAGTGGCTACATGCTCTACTTCCCGGTCGGCGGACCTACGGACATCACCCTGCTCATCAATCCCTATGGCGATGCCAATGCAATGTTCCGGCGCGAGGTATTCGACACGGTAGGTTATCTGAACGAGCAGCGGGGCTTTTCCGCAAGCGATTGGGAGTTTTTCCTTCGCGCGGACCTGGCAGGCCTCGAGATCGTCACCATCCCGGAGCCGCTCTATTGGTATCGGTCGG
Organism: Mesorhizobium shangrilense; assembly: GCF_040537815.1. Classification (NCBI taxonomy): domain Bacteria; kingdom Pseudomonadati; phylum Pseudomonadota; class Alphaproteobacteria; order Hyphomicrobiales; family Phyllobacteriaceae; genus Mesorhizobium; species Mesorhizobium shangrilense. The sequence goes on along the minus strand of NZ_JBEWSZ010000007.1, from coordinate 6,327 downwards.
CGCCGACGGGCATGAATCGAAATGCCGAGTGGCTGAGGAATCGCAAGCCGATCATCGACGTTTTCCGAAAGCACAAGTTCGCGAAAACGGACATGTTCGTGGAACTCGGCATCAGCTCGAACACCGCCAGTCACGAGAAGGACCTCAACCTCTGGAATTTGGAGCTGCGGGTCAACGACGAACGGTATCTCAGGCTGAGTACGGGTTCGGCCAATACGGCAGACGCAATGCAGTTGCTGGCCGAAATAGCCGCGCGCGAAGGCAGGGCGGATACCGCGATTTCGCTGCTCGCCCATGCAGGGCGATCCGACTTCGCCTTGGGTGTGGTGGAAATGCTCAACGCTGCGGCGGAAGAGACCATGCCGGAGTTGCATTCTTCACTTTACCGCGAGGAGTATCTCTCCGCCGAGCCCATGCGTCTGGCTCATGTCGGTTCGTATCCGGATGTGGATCCGGACTTGCTGAGCTATGTCGAACAATCGCCGGACCAGCTGTTTCTCGAAGCCAAAGGCGGCAATGTCGCGATGGCTTTGCTGAAGGGCGTCTGCCCGCCGGGCGCTACTGGCGCGACCTGTTGGGTCTATCTCGACGAGGAGCTCACGGACCGTGCGCAGTTTCAGTTGGCGATCGTCGATGCGGAAAACCAGACCTTCGGCGACCTCGCCCACATCCTCGAGAGTGATGGCGGGAGTGGTTGGGCCGATGTCAGCCGGGCGCGCGAGCCGCGCGAGATAATGGCGACCGCCCGATCCCCGGCAACCGGCAGGCGTGATCTGCTGCTCGCGGTCAGATGCGGCAGTCGCGCGGACGCGCGTGTACTCGGCGGCTTTTCAGCCATCCAGATCCGCCATGTCGTTTCGACCGGCGCGAGGCGTCCGCGCCTCAACGCACCGCAACAACGCCAGCGCATGCGTCGGATGACCAATGACGAGCTGAAGCATTCAACGCTTGTGACCGATTATCCCTCCGATCTGCCGACGCTGCTCGTCGCCGGCGACGATGGCGGCATATTCCTGCGGCCGAACACGCGTGGCCTGGTTGTTGCCGCCCTCAATTCCGCTTTCCCGGCCTTTGCCAGAAGTGTCATCGCGACGGTGGAAATCGCTCATGAGGATGCATCGCCATTCGAGTTCGCCATGGCCCTGGGCAGGCAGGAAGAAAAGCTTGTCTGGAAACACGACGTCCCGGTCGGCGCCTTGGCATTCTCCGGATGGACACGGGTCTCAGAACCTTTCGAACTGCATGACTTGAAGGTTTCGATCCGGGAGATAGATCGCAAATGGCTGACGATCTATCTGGCCATCCGGCTACCGCGCGGCTCGAAGCCGACGCCATCCAATGCTTTTTGGCGCAAGCTGTTGCTCCTTTGGGACTGACGGCCGCGTCGTCGGTGGCATCTTGTCAAGGGATGAGTGCGGTATTACAATGAGTTAGCGCGGGAGGTACCAAGAAAATGAACAAATTTTCCTATCTCGCTCTGGCATTTATCATTGTCATGGCCGGGAGCGCGGCGTCTTTCGGAGCGGCCGCCCAGGAACGTGACGTGGGGCCAAAATGCGTACAGTGGAACTCGTATCACGTCCTTTTCAAAAAGGGTGACAGCAAGATATCGGGCGATTCCGCGAACGCGTTGAAGGCTTTTATCAAGGACGCAGGGCGCGATTGCGGCTACAGGCTTTACGCAACGGCGAGCAAGGAAGGCGATAAAGCTTACGACCTGGCCGGGCACAGGCTCAATGCAGCAGGCGACTTTCTCAAGGCGCAGGGCGTCAAGCCCGAAATGGTGCTGACAGTTCAGCATTGGGTTGACGACGGCGCTGCCGACACAAACGCAGCGCGGAGCGCGACCTTGTACACGCTGCCGAAGCAAGGGATATCGTGCCGGCGATATGAGAAGCGAAGCCCGGTACAGGTCGACCTCTTTTTCAGCAGCCAGTCGTCTGTAATTTCACCGCAGGTCAAGGACGACCTCGAGAAGTTTGCTGCGAGCATTCGAGACTCGCGCTGCAATGTCGAACTGACTGCTTTGGCGGCCAAGGAATTCACTGGCGCCAACGCTGCAAAGACGAACAAGGAACTGGCTAAGCAGCGTGTGAAAGTGATGATGGACATTTTGACCGCGGCAGGTATCGACAGCGATCGGATGGTGGACACGAACGTTGAATACGTTGGTGACAAGAAGCCGAACGTCGCCGGCAGTCGCCTGGCGACCGCGTCTCTGATGTAGTGGCTTGCGAAATCTGGATTTGCCGCCCTGTCGGATCGACCTGTCGAGAAGGTTCTTCGCCGATCTCATCGACACGAATAGACGATTGCTTCTTGTGGGTTTGAATCTTGCGGTGTTCAAGGCCGCAAGTCGTTGCCGGAGAGTAGCCGGGTAGGCAAAGCGGCGAACAGTCCGATCGTGGCGATCGCCGCCGTCGCCAGCATTATCGAGCTCGAAGGGCTGCCCACGACCTCATTATACCGGACGGACACAGAGGTCCGACCATAATGCGATCGTGGAACCGTGCGGAACGATACGGGAAGACCTCTGATTTTAGCCACGAAAAAGCCAATGAAACCAATGTTCGCGGCGCATCCTCCGGGCGCACCATAGTCCATAGCTAAAATGTCCATGGCTTGCCCGAAAGCCTTCACGCGTGAATTCATTTTATCTCGTAGGCTTCTGGCGTTCGAAAGAAACCTGGTGGGACCATGGTGGAATTTGCCTAACGTGTTGGCCTGATGCGAAGGCCAAAGGAGAGCAGTTCGCGCGTGTATTCCTGAGTGGGCGCTCTCATCACTTCTTCGGCCCTGCCAAATTCGACAACATCGCCGCGACACATGAAGGGCGTCGGAAATATGCGCGACAGCTTTAAGGTTGTGAGTGACCAACAGCATCGACAAACCCCGACTTTCCTTCAAGTCCGACAACAGGTTTAGGATCTGCGCCTGCACGGAAACATCCAGCGCCGAGGTGGGCTCATCAAGTATCATGAGCCCAGGTTCCAACGCCAACGCCCGCGCGATCGCTACTCGTTGCGCCTGACCACCGGAAAGCTCACGCGCTCGCCGCTCAAGGAAATCAGCAGGCAGGCCACAGTCCGATAACAGGCCCGCGATCTTTCTCCGCATGCTGGGGCCTGGTCGTTGTCCTTGCGCAAGCATGGGTTCGGCAAGGATTTCCGCAATCGTCAGTCGTGGGCTAAGCGAGAGGTAGGGGTTCTGCGACACGACCCCGATTTTTTGCCGCGCGCGGCGAAGTGCCTGGCCTTTCAGCAGCGCCGCATCCGTATTGGTTCCGCCCACGTCCACCCCGATGCGCAGCATGGGTTATCCCTTCTTCTTGGCGCTGGGGCCTGTTCCACGGGGAAGCGCGGTCGTCCTTGTGCCGAAAACCTTGTAGAGCCGCAGGACAACGAGGCTCGTCACCCGGCTGACACCGGGCAGCTTGCCCAGCTCCTGGTCGATGAACTCCAGAAGCGCCGCATGGTCGGTGACGAAAAGCGAAGCGCTAAGGTTCGACGAGCCGCTGGTCGCGGCGAGATAGCCAATCTCGTCATATTCGGCGAGCAGGATCGCGACTTCCTCCGATCGCCCCGGTTCGACCTCGATGATCAGTTCAACCTGAACGTCGCGTCCAAGCGCCACTGGATCGGGAATAGCCCCGATGACGATCATCTTGGCCTGCAACAGCGCGGCAATGCGATTGCGGATGGTGCGCTCCGACGCGCCTCCCATCCTGCCTGCAATCTCGGCCGCCGAAAGGCGTCCGTCTTCAGAGAGATAACGGATGATCTCACGATCGAGGTCGTCAATGACCTCTGATTTTGACCCACGAAAAGCCAACTAAATCAATGACGCCGGCACGTCTTCCGGGCCTGGTGCCGCGATCGCACTATGCCGCTTGGCAGCATCAGCCTAATGTGAAATGCCCTGCAGCGCGGGATGCCGGTTTGAGGGGCGGACGCCGGGACCTCAATTGTTCGTTCTGCTCGGAGAAACAAAGTGGAGGATTTGATGCGGAACACGATGCTTGGCTTCGCGGTGCTCGCGCTCGCCGCGTGCCAATCGGCACCTGAAGCGCCGCAACCCGCTCTCGAACCTGCGTCGAATCCCGCGATCATTCCTCCTCAGGCTGCCTCCGTTCCCGCCGCGTCTTCCCCGGGTTCGGCAATCATGGATCAATCCGTGACAATCACCCCGCCCGCGAAAAACGTCCCAACAAGATACGCTGCCTTTTCGGGCATATGGGCGGGGCGCCTGGAGGGCCAATATGAAGGAAAACTGGCCGTTCAATCCGTCTCCTCGAACGGACAGGTGACGGTCACCTATGCATGGGGAAACCTGGGCGACAACAATCCGGGAGAGGCCGCCGGCGCCGGGAGAATTGCGGGGACCACGTTGAAGCTTGGGCGCCTCCCGAATGGCGCGGACATCAGCTTCAACATGCTGTCCGACGGAACCCTTGCTGGAACCTATACGCTCGCCGGCCAGACCTACTCGGGCGCGTTCATCAGGCAATGATCAAGGAAGCATTCCAGATCGGGAAAATAGGATGATAACAGACCCTGCCGCTTACCCTTGATTTGGCTGCCCGCGTGATGAAAACTACGCGGGCTTGGGGGAGCAATTGCAGAACACTGTCTTTGACCAGAAATTCATAACCGACACGTCCGCCCGGATCGCTGAAACGGCTGAGCGCGCCGTTTTCGATGCGAGTGCGTGGGACGATTTTGTTGAGATGCTTGGGGGCGCGTTTCCCGGCACGTGCATCGTGTTCCAGCGTCTCGACCTGCGCCGGAACAGGGTCGACTATGACCGCGTCCTGAACATGAATCCGGATGACGAGGCCAGCTATCGGCAATATTATTGTACCTTGAATCCATGGATTGCGCCGATGCGCTCCGTCGCGTCCGGCACGGTGATGGTCAGCGAGCGTGACTGCCCTTCCGGCAGCTTCAGTCATACGGAATTTTACGACTGGCTGCATCCCGAACTGCGCGCGGGGGCGGCGATCATTCTGGAAGCGGGTGACCAGAACCTGGCCGCGGTAGCGGTGCATTATGGGCTCGATCGCGCCGACAGCTATGACCGACACGTGTCGGAATTGCTGCTCGCCATCAGCCGGCCGCTGCTGCGATCGGCTGAAGCAGCACGCCTGTTCGAACAGGCCATGGAGCGCGAAAGGTCGGCTGCTGCGATTGTTTCGCGTTCCGGCGATGTCGCGTGCGTCGTCGACGAGCAACTGAAGGTCAAGGAGGCGAACGCCCGGGCCGAGAGCGAATTCCAGCGCCGCAAGGTGGTCTCGATGCGAGCCGGCAAGTTTTCGCTATCGGCATACGATATCAATGGCTGGCTGGCGGATACGCTGCGCCTTTGGGCGGCCGGCGTAGAGCCTGGTACGACAACACGCGTCTTCTTTGCCGATGGTGCTTATCAGATCGGCGTTACGCGCCTTCCCAGGGGAGCCGGGATGCGCTCCCTGTTTTCCGGCGGTCCGCTCTTTCTCGTCATCGTGCGCGACCTGTCCGTGCCGGCTGAAGCCGGTACGGTAGCGGATCTGGCCACGGCCTTCGGCCTGACGCTCTCTGAACAGAGGCTGTGCGAGATGCTTTTGCTTGGCCATTCGCTGAAAGAAGCCGCCGACATGCTGGGGATAGCTTCCGAAACGGCCAGGCACAGGCTGAAGGTGATCTTTCAGAAGACCGACACCCACAAGCAGAGTGAACTGATCGCGCTTCTAGGGCGCCTGCTCTGATATCGGCCTACAATCCATCGTGTTGATGCGGTCAAGGCTGGGGGCGGGGGGAGTCAGACAAGCTGTCTCCACACGCCTTTGCGCCGCCCGAGTGCGCGGCCCGGGAAAGGCGCATCTCAGCCTAGATTAGGTTGTTCATCGTCTCGCGGAATTGCAGAACCGCCCTATCCCTTTGTTTTGACGGAATTCCAAACGGAAAACGGTTTCACATTGGAATTGCTTGTCTTACGACATTTGCTGCCGAACGGGTCAGAAAGGAACCGCTGGGAGAGGGTAGCCGCCCTCCCTCAGCGGCGAGGGTCGGATCGGTGGAATTGCGGACCGTTTAACGGGTCGAGCTAGAGTCGGATCGCCCTCGTCTTTCTCTTGAGGCCTGAACGGATACCCGGAGTTCGGCTCCGGATGACAAGCACAGGACAAGCGAAAGATGACCAACGATACCATCGGGGTCGACATATCGAAAGACCATCTCGACACCCACAGGCTGAGCGACGGTGCGAGTCGCCGCTTTGCCAACGACAATGGCGGCCACAAGGCCTTCATGACGTGGCTGGGAGAGCCCGACGCTCGCATCGTCTACGAGC